>PKDH01000055.1 GCA_002863045.1 Legionella sp. | reverse complement strand
TATTATCTGAGCCTGCTACATGACTTGCTCCATAAGGTGTACCACCTGTTAGTGTTTCACTTAACTCAGTATGTGTATAAGGTAGCCCAAGTAACAACATCCCATGATGCCATAACGGAATACTCATACTAATTAAAGTAGTTTCCTGCCCACCATGCATGGAAGCTGTTGACGTAAATACACAAGCGGGCTTGCCAACCAAAGTCCCACTTAACCACAGTGATGTGGTTGAATCTAGAAAATATTTTAGTGGTGCGGCCATATTACCAAAACGTGTGGGACTACCTAAAGCTAAACCATGACATGATTTTAAATCATCCAAGGTCGCATAAGGCGGGCCTTCATGAGGAATTTGAGGGTCCACAGCTTCACATTGCGCAGATACCATAGGCACCGTCCTGATTCTTGCCTCAATACCTTCAACCTGCTCAACCCCACGTGCAATTGATTGCGCTAAATTGGCTGTAGAACCATGTCTTGAAAAATACAATACTAAAATATAAGGTTTACTCATTGATTATCTACCATGATAAAAAGATTATCCTAGCAAATTCAATTTTAGCTTGCCAAGCAAAATATCTTGGCAAAAATTAAAAATTCATTTTACGAGGTTTGCCATTTTTGCTGATAAACTTGGGAAATTTGTGTGGCATCTTCTGCTAACAATGTGGTACTTGTGGCGTGCTTTAAAGCATCGGCATAATTGGCTAAGAGCTTTTTTTGCGCAGTACAGTTCGCGCTATCATATAGCTGAATCAACATATCCATCATATGCATTGCCGCATTCCTATCTTTTGCAACATATGCATGTACTCGAGCAAAAACCAGCTCACATAATTGATTAAACTCAATAGGGTAGGCTATTAAGCGTAATTGCTGATGCTCATCATACCGATAAGGTGATGGCAGGGTGATATGTAGAAAAGTTTGTATGCTTAAGGTCAGCCAATTAAAGCATGCAATGGCGGTAAAAGGGTCATTGACGCCAGGAGATAGGGCACGGCCAATGATTTCAACCAACTCATCCACTAAGAAAAGCGGGTCTTGTTCTTGGTTACGATTGATACCTAATACAAAAATATTTTTACATGCTTTTTCAACTTGGTCTGTAAGCGTTTGTTTAGCATAAATTTCAAGTAATATGGTACCATTGGTTACAAAATCACCACTTTGTTTCTGAAATTTTACAATTAAATCATGTTTTTTAGCCAGGTTAAACAAGTGTTGTCCGTTTATAAGACGAACGTAACCACTTTCTGTGGCTTTAATCAATGTCTTTTGACCATATAATCGCTCAAAAGAAGGTAGTGTTTCTTGCTCATAGCCGATGTTCTGAGGAAAGAGATGCGTTAGTTGTTGGTTAAGTTCTTGACCAACTCGTGCCACCACATTCGACATATTAATGCTATCCGGTACATGGTGAAAAAAATAAATTAAGATGATGATGCTGCTAATACAAAATAATACGGCTGTTAATAACGAAATTTGTGGAATAAACGTTAAATTTTCAGTGATCTCAGTGCCTGTTTTGTTGGCATTAAATAAAGCCAGTAAAATAAATAAACAGTATAAGAAAGTTGCCACCATCATGCCTAAAGTTAATTGATTCACTTTATCACGCATAAAATTAGACGTTAATCGTGGCCCGACTTGGCTGCCGGCAAAAGCAATGGCAACCATAGTGATAGAAAAGCTGACCCCCGCGACTGAAATCATCGAACCTGCGATGGTTGATAAAATGACTCTAGCGCCCTCCGGATTATTCGCATGAAACCAGCCCACATAGGTAAGCCAGTGCCAAACAAAAAGTTTATCCAAGCGCAATGTCAAAATAGCTAATAATAACGCTAAAAAAGCCAGCAAAAGTGGGATATACCAATAACTGCTGCGCAGTTTTGCTAAAATATCTAAACATTTAGTATACATAAAAGCAGACCTTGCACTTTAGTTTAGGTGGTAGATAACGCTTTTTTTAACATCAAAAAGCCAAGAAGTCCTGAAGTCAACGAACCTAAAACCACGCCAATTTTAACCATAGCCATTAATTTAAAACTATGATTTTGATAGGCGAGCGACCCTATAAATAAGCTCATGGTAAAACCCACACCACAAATTAAAGCCATGCCATATACTTGCTTTAAAGTGATATTTTCTTGCTTGAAAAATTCTTTAAATTTAACAAAATAACCAAGTGATAAACCAATGCCTATCTGTTTACCAAAAAATAAACCCATGGCTACGCCTAACACAATAGGATGCCATAGAGTTGATGGTTGAAAACCGATAAAGGTCACGCCTGCGTTCATAAATGCAAACGTTGGTAAAATAAAAAATACTATCCACGGATGTAGACCATTTTCTAAATGATCTAGCATAGAATGGTCTTTTTCATCCGGAATGGTCATCGCAATCACAATTCCGGCCAAAGTTGCATGTACGCCTGATTGTAATACCGCAAGCCATAAAGCCACGCCCACAACCATATAAACCGATAATCGTCGGCATTGAACGTAATTTAAACCAATTAATATTAAAGTAAATAATAAGGCCAATAAACTTGAGACCATTGATAGCGTATGGGTATAGAAAAAAGCAATGATGGCGATAGCGGCAATGTCATCAAAGATAGCAATGGCTGTTAAAAGAACTTTTAATGATAAAGGTAACCGTGAACCAAGCAGGGATAAAATACCCAATGTGAAAGCAATATCAGTAGCAGTTGGCACCGCCCAACCCTGAAGATAAAGCGCATTATGCCAATTAAAACATACGAATATCAAGGCCGGGACTAACAAGCCACATAACGCCACTACAAGTGGCACAAAAATATTTTTTTTATCACCTAACACGCCATGGCGGATTTCACGTTTAATTTCAAGGCCGATGAGTAAAAAGTACAACGCCATTAGGCCATCATTAACCCACAGGTGTAATGGTTTTTTGATTAAAAATTCATTAAAACCAACGCTTGCCTGCGTGTTTAACAAATTATCATATCCAAAACGCCAAGGGGAATTAGCAATGATAATCGCCATTAAAGCAGCAATAAAAAGTAAAATACCGCCTATTTTTTCCAAATTATAAAAAGAATCCGATGAGTCAGCGTTTGCCATGGAATATTCACAACCTCTAAAATCAAAGAGTTTAGCGAAAAGCTTTACCAATGAAAAGCCATGTTAAATCCTCTGTGTATAATGAATATTTGTGAAACAGCAAACCTTCTTTAAAACATAAATTGTCTCTGAAAAACACGACTTTAATCCATACTTAATGTACAATAAAAAACTTTATTGTTTAGTCTGTAGGAAATTGACATGACGCCATTGATCAATATTACGCCAAAGCAAGCTTGGTGCTTCTCAGGTTTTCTTGTTTTGTATCAATTTTTAACGTATATCGCCAATGACATGATAATGCCTGGCATGATTCATGTTGTTCATTCATTTCATGGCAGTGAAACGGATGTGGCGACCTCACTGACCGCTTATGTGCTAGGTGGCGCTTCTTTACAGCTTTTTTTAGGACCCATTTCTGATTATATTGGTAGGCGACCCGTGATGCTTTTTGGCGCGCTACTCTTTTTAGTATGCACGCTCTACATTGCTTACTCAGGTTCGATGCAGCAGTTCTTACTGGCACGATTTTTTCAAGGCATGGGGCTTTGCTTTACCGGGGTTGTAGGATATGCCACTTTACAAGAAATTTTTGCTGAAATGGATGCCATTCGCTTGGTGGGTATGCTGACCAATCTTGCAGCATTTGCACCGTTACTTGGACCACTAGCTGGCGCCACATTTATTTTGTATTTTAATTGGCGCATCATTTTTTTAGTCATTGGCGTAGTCGCTCTTTTAGCGTTTTGGGGCTTATGGCGTTTTATGCCAGAATCCATTAATGTGCTTAAAAAAGATGGTGAGCGTATTAAATCTTCCCCCTTAACACCAACCAAAATTTGGCAAAATTACAAACAATTATTAAGTAATCCTACTTTTATGATGGGCGCTTGTGCGGAGGGTTTGATTAACATTCCCTGTATTGCCTGGATTGCTTTATCGCCAGTTATTATTGTCCATGATGCGCACCTAAGCGTGATGCACTACGCTTTATGGCAACTGCCAGTTTTTAGTATTGGTATTATTGGTAATATTTATTTACGCAAACTCACCAAATATCATTCGATTAATCAATTAATTTTTAAAGGCTCAAGTATTGCCGGCGTGGGTTTATTGCTTGCTTGGCTACTGCCTTTGAGCATTCACCATGGCTTTACTTGGCTTATTCCAGGCCTAGTAATTTATTGTTTTGGTATGAGTTTAACGGTCGCGCCTATTATTCGCTTAACGCTTTACACAACATCGGTTAGCAAAGGCACGGCTTATGCCATGATTAGTATGGTTAGTATGATAATCCAGGCCCTTGGTATTGAGCTTGCTAATAAAATTTATGCCTCGCATAACATTGTATATTTTGGTGGTTTTTGTGTGGTCATGGGTTTGTTGTATTTAATTAGTATTGCTGGCATATTGACATTAACCAAAACTTATAAAAAACCTGTTCCTGTTATGCCGCTGACTTAAAAACTCAGCGCCTTAAGACAATATTTTTGCGGAGTAAACTATGGATAGCCTCAGCAACTGGCCAAATAAATTTTATGAAAAAATGCATCAAATGCGTGGTTTTATTATTTTTGTTATACGCCATTTTTTTGAAGATGATTGTTCCTACCGAGCTTCGGCTTTAGCTTTTACAAGTTTACTCGCTATTGTCCCGCTAATGACGGTAGGATTTGCGGTGTTGTCGTCTTTTCCTTACATGAATATTTTAAGCTATCCTATCCAAGATTTTATTTTTGAAAATTTTGTACCAACAACTGGTAAAATCGTTCAAACATATTTACAGCAGTTTCAAGCCCAAGTTTCTTCACTCTCCATATGGGGTGTTGGTTTTTTATTCGTTACGGCCATCTTATTAATGGTTACCATTGAAAAAGCGATGAATAAAATTTGGCGTGTTGAAGATACGCGCCAAGGCAGCTCAGCTTTTTTATTATATTGGTCTATTTTATCTCTTTCGCCGCTTTTTTTAGGCTTAAGTTTAGCCGCCTCGTCATACATTATTTCGATGCCATTTTTTCAAGGGCACTCACCTTCCATATTAGTAAAAGCTTTGCCTTTCTTATTATCTTTAACTGGATTTACTTTTTTATATGTTATTGTACCCAACCGACCTGTTTTAATCTTGCATGGGTTAATTGGCGGCTTAACGGCGGCTATTTTATTTGAAATTGCCAAACTTAGTTTTGCTTATTATTTATCTCATTATAATTCTTACCAATTGCTTTATGGCGCTTTTGCCACCGTACCTATTTTTTTCGTATGGGTTTATTGGGTGTGGTTGATTACCTTGATTGGCGCTGAGGTTACTTATGCGTTATCGGTGCATCATAAACGGCGCATTGGTGCCAAACTTGATGGTTTTTCACATGTTTTGTTATGGCTTTATGAACTCTGGCTTAGACAAAAATCTGGTCAACAGATGAGCTTAGATGAGCTAATTAATAGCAGCAAACAACCCTTTGCCGTTGATAGCGATCAGATGATTAACCGCTTAAAAGATTTAAATTTAATTCATTTAAGTGAAAATGGTGGTTTTTTATTAAGTCGTAATTTAACCGATATTTCTTTGTATTGGCTAAGCCAGAATCTGCCTTATCCGCTGCCTAGTCAAAAAGCTTTGCTAAATCATCAAGCAACTCAGGCCTATCCGGGTATGCCTGAATTGCTTGAGCATCATACGGTACTTGAACGCACCCTTGGCATGAGCCTTGAGCAACTATTTAGCGATTATTTAATTAGAAAAAACAACAAACCACGCTAAATAATTTTGGCTTTGGTTAAATATTATAAAATGTAGCGCGCTAAATCTTCATCTTCCACAAGCTCACCTAAATGCGTATTAACGTATTGGCTATCGACTGAAATATGCGTATCGGTGTTTTCAGAGGCTTCAAAAGAAATGGTTTCAAGTAAGCGCTCCATAACAGTATAAAGACGCCTTGCGCCAATATTTTCAGTAGACTCATTAACTTGCCAAGCCACCTCAGCAATACGCCTGATGCCATCTTCTTGAAAGGTCAAGTTAACCTTTTCAGTGGCCATAAGGGCGGTATATTGCTTGGTTAAAGAAGCATTGGGTTCGGTTAAAATACGCACAAAATCATCGGTTGTCAGCGCCTTTAATTCAACGCGAATAGGTAACCGGCCTTGTAATTCTGCAATCAAATCAGAGGGCTTGGCAACTTGAAAAGCACCTGAGGCGATGAATAAAATATGGTCAGATTTAACCATGCCATATTTGGTAGAAACACTACTGCCTTCAACAAGCGGTAGTAAATCACGTTGCACACCTTCACGGGAAACATCTCCGCCGCCTTCAGAGCGCTTGGCCACTTTATCTATTTCATCAATAAAAACAATACCATTTTGCTCAACACTTTCAATCGCTTTAAGCTTGATATCCTCTTCGTTAATTAATTTTTCGGCTTCTTCTTCGCGCAGAATTTTATACGCTTTACGAATCGTCATTTTACGTGTTTTGGTACGATTGTTACCCATCTGCTGAAACATCGATTGTAATTGATTGGTCATTTCTTCCATACCAGGCGGCGCCATAATTTCTACTCCGACCGCGCTGGCGCTGACTTCTATTTCAATTTCGTTATCGTCAAGCGCGCCTTCTCTTAACTGCTTGCGAAATACTTGGCGTGCCGTATTATCTTTTTCAGCCGCTGTGGTACTACTGCGACTTGGAGGCAAAAGTGCATCTAAAATACGTTCTTCTACAGCATCTTCGGTGGCATCTTGCACGCGCATAAGCGCTAATTCTCGTTCTTGTTTTACCGCAATGTCGGTTAAATCACGTAAAATTGAGTCAACATCGCGCCCTACATATCCTACCTCAGTAAATTTAGTAGCTTCCACTTTAATAAAAGGCGCTTGCGCAAGTTTTGCCAACCTTCTGGCGATTTCAGTTTTGCCAACACCCGTGGGCCCTATCATTAAGATATTTTTTGGCATAATTTCAACGCGTAGTGCAGTATCTTCAATATTAGCGCGCCGCCAGCGATTTCTAAGCGCGATGGCCACAGCACGTTTAGCGTCATATTGTCCGATGATATATTTATCCAATTCTTGCACAATTTGTTTTGGTGTCATTGTTTTATTCACAGTCATGTCCCAATTCTTCGATGGTTAAATTGTTATTGGTATACACACAGATTTCACTGGCGATGTTTAAACCTTTCTCAACGATTTCACGAGCTGAGAGTGCGGTGTTATTAATTAACGCTTTTGCCGCCGATTGTGCATAAGCACCGCCTGACCCAATGGCAATTAAGCCTTCTTCAGGTTCAATCACATCACCATTACCAGTAATAATAAGCGAAGCATGCTCATCCGCTACGGCTAACAGTGCTTCTAGGCGGCGTAAAATTTTGTCAGCACGCCAATCTTTGGCAAGCTCCACAGCCGCGCGCACTAACTGACCTTGATGCATTTCAAGTTTACGTTCGAAGCGCTCAAAAAGTGTGAATGCATCAGCCGTACCACCTGCAAAGCCAGCAATAACCTGATTTTTATATAGACGGCGTACCTTTTTAGCATTGCCTTTCATAATAATGGCCTGCCCCATGGTCACCTGACCATCTCCACCAATCACCACGTTTTTTCCGCGTCTTACAGATAAAATGGTGGTTCCACGATATTGCTCCACACGACCCCCTCAAACGATATATTAATTTTTCCAGATGGGGTTGGCTTATAAAAAAACAATGGAGCATGTTGATTATTTTTACAAAGTCTTTAGTATCAAATGATTTACTTGAGCGAGATAAATGATTAAGGAGATTTTTTATGGCCATTTTTTTACTAGAAAAAAAAGTCAATACCCCCAATATTCATGCCTTATATGATTCATCTTCCGAACACTCACCTAGCGCCAAGCGCCCTATCATCATCATTCCTGAAAACCTTGATCAATCCCCATCTATCTCAACGCTTAAACAACAGGGCTACCAAACACTTGTATTACCTGTTAAAGATATTAAACAAAATGATGACTATCCGCAGGACAGCCCGCCTTATGTGGCAATAAGCAAGCTTTATCGTTATGCCTCAGAAGATTATGACTTTATTCTGCCTGTTAGCAAATCGAAGGCTGGTCATTTAACTGCTTGTTTTTTTAGCGAAGCAAATAGTTCGCCTCTGCGCGCTTTTTACGAGCGCGAACTCAAAAAATTTGTGGAATTTTTAAACTTACCCCCAAAGGCGCAACACAGTTATGCCCATACTCATTTAAACGAAACTTATCTTGCACCTTATAATCAAATTGAACACGATGAGAAACCTACGGCGCTTGATTATTGCTCAGAAAAACCAGACATTTTTAAAAAGCCGGTAACTGATACAGTTTCATCAACAGATATCTCGTCAAAAGACTTATCTAACGAACCTATTTTTAATGATGAAGAACAAAAACAAATACAACAATGTATCAATAAGCTTGATCAGGAATTAGCGCCAAAGGCGTTTAAATTTTTTACTAATACTGGTTTGAAACAGGAAAAAAAAGCAGGTCTTGAAGCTTTACTAGCAAACAAAAACAAGCTTGATAGTAAAGATGATCTTATAAAAGCGATAGAAAAAACACATCCTCGATTACGGCAAGGACATTTTTCAGGTTATAAACGCTGGTTGCATTTTGCCAGCCGCACAGATAATTTACTGCAAGACCTTACTCACTCGTCTAAACCCACCTGTGAATAACTCGCAAGATAATACCAAAATTCTAAATAATAACGTGCGTTTGTTATATCAAAGCGCGCGTGCATTTGGTTTGGCAGTAACCTATCTCTCAGATATTGCCTGCTTAAAAATTACGCTTGGCAAGCAGCACTTTTATATGCACCGCACCATCACGCCGCTTAATTTAGGGGCAAGTATTTTTATGTGTAGAGCCAAATACACCACTCATCTTTTGTTAAAAAAAGAAGGGTTTAATGTACCCAAATCGGTGTTGATTACAACGAAACTTTACCAAACCTGCTTACTCAATGAATTAATTGCATCGCTTAACTTTCCAGTGGTGGCAAAACCGGCGTTTAGGTCAGGTCGCGGTCGTAACATTTTGTGTAACATCAAAAATCTTAACGCGCTTGAAGATTATTTAAATCATCATCTAACGGATGATAATGACATTTTAATTGAAGAATTTCAGCACAATTTGCGTGATTACCGTGTATTGATATTAGATGGTCACGTGATTGGCGTTGTTGAGCGTTTTAGTGCGAGCGTTATTGGCGATGGCATCCACACGATTGCCGCGCTGATTGACCAAAAAAATATAATACGTGCCAAGCTAAGTCGACATGCGACCATATCGCCTTTATGTGTCGATGAAGAATATTTAGCATGTTTAGCGCAGGCTAATTTAACGCTACAAAGCGTACCTTTGAAAGGGCAAGTGGTAAAGCTTTGCCATACTGCTAATACTGGCCGAGGGGGAGATGTCTTATCCCATGGTACTAACATTCATCCATACAATGCTAAGCGATTGAGTGAAGCGGCGCATGCACTTGGCATTCATTTGGTAGGTTTTGATGTGTTATGTGAAGATATTCAGCAGCCCTTTACTCATACGCGTTGGTTTATCCTGGAAGCTAATTTTAATGCCGATTTAACCCTTCATGAAAAGCCTTACCAAGGCCCAGCGGTAAATGTATCGAAAAAAATTATATGGGCGCTTATTAAGCGCTATCCATTGAGTTATCTTTATACGCTTTTCTACCATCGTCGCTTATTTTTTTATTTTAAAATAGCAACTTGTATTATTTTTGTAAGCATCCTTCATCGGCTATCCATCTAAATCTCAAAATAGTTGGTCAATAAACATACCAAAACAAACCCTCTTTTGGTACAATGGCCAGCAATTTTAAATCTGCATCATTAATATATGTCCACTGATTCTAAGCTTTTTACTTCTCATCCTATGACAGCCTGGATTGTATGTTTATCAGCAGGACTGTTTTTTTTCTATGAATTTTTTCAACTCAATATTTTTGATGTAATTAATCAAGCGTTAAGACAAGATTTCCAGATTGATGCAGCACAGCTGAGTTGGTTATCAAGTGCTTATTTGTGGGCTGATATTTTATTTTTATTACCAGCGGGTTTATTACTAGACCGCTTTTCAACCAAAAAAATCATCGTAAGTGCCATGATAATTTGTATTTTAGGCACATTTGGCTTTGCGCTGACCCATTCTTTTTATTTGGCTTTTTTTTATCATTTTCTCTCAGGCATTGGTAATGCTTTTTGTTTTTTATCATGCGTGGTACTGGTGTCGCGTTGGTTTGTCCAAAAGCGTCAAGCCTTGGTCATTGGCATCATTGTTACCATGGCTTTTCTAGGTGGCATGGTCGCTCACACACCTTTTGCTTATTTAGCTAATAATTTAGGCTGGCGTCGTGCGCTTATGATAGATGGTGCGCTAGGTCTGGTCTTACTAATGTGGATTGGTCGTGTTGTGCAAGATGCACCTACCCCGAGCTCTAGGCCAACTGCCACATCTTCTGGTCATTTTTGGCAAGCTTGGTCTAATCGCCAAACCTGGCTTGCGGGTATTTATACCTCATGTTTAAATTTACCCATCATGGTTTTATGTGCGCTATGGGGCGCCAGTTATTTGCAAATTGTGCATCATCTGTCTAGTTTAACCGCAAGTAACGTGATTAGCATGATTTTATTTGGCAGCATCATTGGCTGCCCACTTGTTGGTGGGCTTTCTGATTTTCATGGCCAGCGCAAGCCTATTATGATAATTGGTGCTATTTGCACACTACTTACGTTATTTCCTTTATTTTTTTCTGCAAATTTATCTGTGGCGCAACTTAACGTGCTGTTTTTTAGCTTAGGCTTATTTACCAGTACCCAAGTCATAAGCTATCCCTTTATTGCTGAGAGCAATCCATCTGCGCGCGTAGGCTCTGCCACAGGTTTAGCCTCTTTGCTTATCATGGGGGGCGCTGGGGTTGGACAGGTTTTATTTGGCTACCTTATGACCTATCACGCCAAGCATGAACATCTATATACCATCAGCGATTTTCAATTTGCCATGTGGATATTCCCTATTACCGCGGTTTTGGCCTTGCTGGCTATTTGTTTAACCAAAGAAAGCTATTGCAAACGCACATTAAAGGAGTTTTAATGCAAATGGTTGATAATTACCCATCACTTAAACAAAGTAATACCGCTAATTTGACTGCCTGGATCGTGTGCTTTAGTGCCGCTTTGTTTTTCTTCTATGAATTTATTCAAGGCAATATGTTTGCTTCTATTGCTGATAACATCATGCAAGATTTTCATATTGATGCTAAAAAAATGGCCTATTTATCGAGCATTTACTATGTATCTAACGTGATATTTTTAGTGTTTGCTGGCATCATTCTTGATACTTTTTCTACCAAAAAAACTATTTTATGGGCCATGTCGTTGTGTATTTTAAGTACATTTGCACTGGCTTCTACTCATTCTTTTTATCTGGCATTACTTTGTCGCTTTAGTGCTGGCATTGGCAGTGCGTTTTGTTTTTTAGGACCCGTGCGCTTGGCCGCCAGATGGTTTCCGCCTAAACGTATGGCCATGATTACCGGCATCATCGTCACGATTGCCATGACAGGGGGTATGTTGGCGCAATACCCTTTAACTTGCCTTGTGGCCCAAGTTGGCTGGCGTAATGCCTTGATGCAAATTGGTTGGCTTGGCTTAATAATTTTAGGCGTGATGTATTGTGGTATCATTGATAAGCCTGTAAAAAATTCTTTACAATTCACACAATTTTTAGCATTTAAAACGTTTAAAAAAGTTTATCTAAACCTGCAAATCATTCGAGCAGCCGCTTTTACCAGCTTAATGAATATGGGGATTGCTGTTTTTGGTGCGATGATGGGTTCACTTTATTTGATAGAGCGCTTAAGCATCGCCAAAGAACAAGCGGCTTTGATCAATTCAATGTTATTTTTAGGTGCAATACTAGGTGGTCCTATCATTGGCTGGTGTTCTGATAAATTAAATCAGCGTGTGTTATTGATGAAAATAGGCGCTATTGCCGCACTTATGGTCATTGTTAGTATTTTATTTTTGCCGGTCAGCGTCAATGGCATGAAAGGCTTGTTCTTTCTGCTAGGCTTTTTTACCGCTGCGCAAGTGATAAGTTATGCTTTGGTCGCTGAAACCAATCCAGCTGCGGTGACAGCGGCAGCCGTAAGCGTGGTTTCAATTCTTACGCAAGGCGGTTATATTGCGTATCAAAATCTATTCAGCCTGCTTTTAACTTATCATCATACCATCAAATACACCGCACATGTTCCCTATACACTGGCTGATTACCATTATGCAAGCTTTATCTTACCACTAGGTTTAGGGCTAGCTTTATGTCTTATTTGGCGATTGCCAGAAATGTCTAAATCAAAAAAGGAAGCGATTGGTCATGACTAAACGACGTGTCTGTATTTTATTGCTTGATTCACTGGGTATTGGGGCAAGTTTGGACGCCGCAGCGTATGGCGATACCGGTGCAGATACGTTTGGTCATATTGTTGATTACTGTCGAATTCATCAACCAACATGGTCACTGCCTAATCTTAGTAAGCTTGGATTATTTCATGCTCATGCCGCAAGTACTGGACGTGTCTTACATGATTTATCGTCAACCCCTGCGGGTTATTTTGGATATGCTGTTGAACAAAGTGTTGGCAAAGATACCCCAAGCGGCCATTGGGAACTTGCTGGTGTACCGGTGACCAAACCCTGGGGTTATTTTCCTGATACCATACCCTGCTTTCCCGAAGAATTACTCCGTCAATGGTTTAGTGCTACAAAGCTAACGGGTGCTCTTGGTTTAAGGCATGCCTCAGGCACCAATATCATTAATGAATTAGGTGATCAGCATATTCAAACCAAGCAGCCCATTGTGTACACCTCGGCTGACAGTGTGTTTCAAATTGCCGCGCATGAAACTTATTTTGGCTTAGAACGATTGTATGAAATCAGTGAAGTGGCACGCCGCCTTGTTGATGATTATGGTATAGGTCGTGTGATTGCCAGACCTTTTGTTGGTGAATCTGGCGCGTTTGTGCGTACAGGTAATCGGCGCGATTATGCCACGCCACCGCCGGCAGCCACCTTGCTTGATAAATTACATCTCGCCCAAAAATCTGTGGTAGCCATTGGTAAAATTGCGGATATTTATGCGCATCAAGGTATCACGCACACCATAAAAGCGCATGGTAATGAAGCATTATTTGATGCCACCCTCACGGCCCTGACCCAAGCACCTGATGCGAGCCTCATTTTTACTAATTTTGTTGATTTTGATTCATTGTATGGCCACCGCCGCGACACCCTAGGTTATGCCAAAGCATTGGCAGCTTTTGATGCCCGCCTGCCAGAATTATGGCGTCATTTACGTCCTGATGACTTGGTTGTTATCAGTGCAGACCATGGTTGCGATACCACATTTCCAGGCTCAGATCATACACGTGAACATGTGCCTGTTTTAGGATTTGGCCCTAATATTAAAAGTTGCTTTATCGGACGACGCGAAACGTTTGCTGACATCGGTCAAAGCATTGCTGAGTATTTAAGTATCGCCGCACTTGAGTCTGGGGTTTCTTTTTTAAGATGAGTTATTCTCAAGATTTTTTACAATTTTGTGCCCATATCCCTTATAAACCTACCTCTTTGCGCAAACATGTATTGTATATTCTATGGCAGGCTTCTAAACCGCTTAAAGCTTATGATATTTTAGCCACACTCAAAGCCACTAGCAAAACGGCTAAACCTGCTGCCGTGTATCGTGTACTGGATTATTTTGTGAGTTTGGGCGTTATTCACAAAATTGACTCAATTCAATCGTTTAAATTATGTGAGACACACCAACAATCACTTGCCAACGAAATTTTATTGGTTTGTGACCAATGCCATAATGTACAAGAAATATATGATAAAAACAGCTTGATTAGCTTGCATAAGCTAACGCATTCACAACAATTTCAACTCAATCATGAAGCCATTGAATTAAAAGGGTTGTGTGCTTCGTGTCAAACATCAGGCGGTGTTTGAACATTTTTTTCAAGAATATCGCGGATTTCTTGCAATAATTTAATATCAGGTGGCACAGGTGTTGCAATTTTCTCTTCGGGTGTTTTAAATAGTGCCTCGATTAGCGCAGTGAAAGGTTTCACAATCAAATAATACACCACCAATGCTTTAATTAAAAAAGCAATGATTGCATTGATAAAATTTCCAATTCTAATGGGGCCTAATTGCAGTGCTGAAAAGTCAGGCTGTCCGCCAATTAAACCAATTAAAGGAGTGATGATGTCTTTGGTCATTGAATCGACGATACTCGTAAAAGCCGCCCCAATAATCACCGCAACCGCCAAATCAACTACATTACCGCGCATAATAAATTTTTTAAAGCCACTCATATATTCTCCTTTTAATTAGTGCAAACCATATTCTACCGTTGTTTCTAAATCAGAGGGGGTTAAATACTGATGAAGATGATATTGGCTTTGGTCACCTTCAACTTGACAAGCAATCTCACTCATTTTATTGACCGTATCATAATACTGATTATCGATGTTACCCTGCCCCTTTATCGCAGCAAATTTGACTGGTAAAAAACTATTTTGCGATTGATGATGGTTTGTCACTGTATCAAAATGATGCAAAACCACATAGACATTGGCTGGAATGAGCTGCGGAAATCGTTGATAGAAATGCATTAAGGGCGTCAACACTTCTTTTTTCAAGTCATCATACACATGGAAATAAATAATTTGCTGTGGGTGAAATAACGCCAAACGATGCGTTTGTGCATAAAGAATATTAATTTTATCGGTTGAAAATACCAATTGAGAATGAAGCCTAGAAACATTGTTAAGCTGCTTAACTAAAAAAGAATTTGGCGCACTTTCATGGGCTAAATTCAAACCATCCACTCGTGCTGCATGATTCATCCAATTAATGGTAAACCCAGGTTTATAATGCTGACTGATATCAGCCAGTAACAAGGGGTCAAAGCAAGCTTTAAGCAGCTTAGCTAATGTTTTTGCCACAGGAAATGCTAGATTATTTTGGTGATGATAAGCGTTTAACATATCACGATAAGCATCCTGTCGATTTGAAAAGACCGTCACGTAATCTGCCACAAAATCTTCATGTTGTTTGTCTTTTAGTAAATGCTGTACAACAGGTTGATGCAGTGCCTCGATATCCCCAGGTTCCATAAAAGGGAGCCCAAAACAGCCATCATGGTCAATGGCGATCACTCGCACTGAACTTGCTCGCCTAAAAAAAGAACAAAAAGCCGTTCTTGCCGGTTGAGTCAATGAATAAATCATAACGTAACCGCTCCTGTGGTAATGGGCAATTTAATAAACTATAGTCTAGAAAATAACTCACCACAGAAACGGTTGTGATTGATTAGATACTTTGCCGGGGTTCAATAGTTTTTAGCTGAAATGATGGCTGAGCGATATTAGTAATATCCGGAAAACGAAAAAGACCATAGGGGTTATTTATAATGCAAAAATTAAACACTTGGGCAAAACCCAACGCCCTTAATTCATGTTGTTGAGGCCGAAGTAAAGTGCCATGAAGGCGCATAAAATTAGTATTGTCTTGGTCAAAATGTAATTTTATAAAATTTTGGGATATCGAGGTTGCTAATAAACAGTCTTTTTTTATCGGCAGCTTCTCGTAGGTTAAGCGATTAGGGAACAACCAAATTAAATAATCATCTAGTAACGGGAAAATTCTTTGCATGGTTTGCTGATTAAGCGTAATAAAAAAATAACCGCACTGAGAAAGATTAAGATTATCCATGATCATTTCAAGATCATTAGTATTGCGCATCAAGTTATGTAAATAAGGTTTCATTTGCTCAAAAAATATTGCTTGCGGAAGAGGGCCGGTTAAATGTTGCATAACCATCGCAAATTTTGATACTGAACAAACCCAGGTAAGTAGGGTGCGTGAGGAAATATTTTGTAAAAATATGCGTTTTTTTTCCAACAACAGTTTATTCACAAAATCTACCATTTGATATTCATTTTTTAGTACTTGTAATAAAGTACGTTCAAACATAGGCAAAAAAGCAAACATTTGCTCATTCGATAGTGAGCAAAACAGGTAAATGGCAATTTCATTATTTCTAATGATTAAAGCAAGCGATGGTTGTAATACTGCGAGCATACATTGACCATAAACGGGGGGCATTTTTGTCAATACACAGAGTAAATAATTAACGTCTTGCTCTGCACTTTGAATTAAATTATCACCAAAATAGGTCAAACATACTCTAAATTGCGCTAAATCATTCGTAGATTTAGCTAACCAAACCCAATGGTCAATAGCTGATAATTGCTCAAGCATCTTAGCTCTAATCAATGGATTATACGCATAACCTTCAATACCCTGTGGTGGTAGCGTAATTAAATCACGCAAAGTTTTAGGGAAATGACTATGAATTTCATTTGATAACCACCGGGTTAGGTTAGGCATAGATAGATCCTAGGCTTTGATAATATCTTATGAGCTTGTAGGGATTCATGAATGGCCTACAAGCTTTGAGGGATTTAAATTTTAAGATTCTTGACTAATTGAGGTAATTAATATCACCTCTTCTGGCACATCCGCATGCCCCATGGCATGGGTTGTTTTTACTTGAGCGATGGCATCAACCACATCCATGCCTTCCACCACGTGACCAAACACACAATAGCCATATCCTTGCGCATTCTCTTGCTTAAAATCAAGAAAATGATTATCCACAAGATTGATAAAAAATTGGGCAGTAGCCGAATGTGGGTCACCCGTTCGCGCCATTGCGATACTGCCTCTTTTATTAGGTTGTGCTGATTTTGCTTCATTTTGAATTGGCGATTTGGTTGCTTTTGATTGCATGTCTTGAGTGAGACCACCGCCTTGCACCATAAAGTTATGAATAACACGGTGAAAAATCGTATTATCGTAAAATTTATCCTCAACATAAGTTAGAAAATTTTGGGCAGTTTTTGGGGTGTTTTCATGGTCAAGCTTGATATGAATATCACCTTTGGTTGTATGAATAATTAGCATAAAACGCTCCTTTAAATTAAAGACTGGTGCATGATTAGCTCACGCATGCGGTTACAAACCTCATGCATGACATGAATATTATGAATACTTGCTAATGCGGTAAAAGCAGACGCTTGCTTTTTAAACAAATAATGCAGATAAGCGCGTGAGTGATGCAGGCAAGTATAACAGCGGCAATGTGCCATAATCGGCGTATCGTCTTTGGCAAACACTGCTTTTTTTATTTGAATTCGGGCATTGGGATAGATACTTTCAAACCGCAGCCAGTGGTTATCAACCACAATTTCACCACAATAAAGTGCGCCATGGCGGGCGTTACGAGTGGGCGCCACGCAATCAAACATATCGATGCCTTCTTTGACGACATCGATCAAATCTTGCGGACTCATGCCAACACCCATGGTATAGCGTGGTTTATTTACTGGTAAGTGATTCATGACTTCTTGAATAATCTTAATCGTTACCGGCATGTTAAAACCCACTGACTCACCGCCTATGGCAATCCCGTCTAAGTCAAGTGAGGTAACAAATTTGGTGCTTTCTAAGCGTAAATCTAAATGAGCGCCACCTTGGATAATGCCAAATAAGGCTTGTTTGTGACCGTAACGCGAGGTGGGATAACGCTGATGATACTCAAGTGATTGCCTAAGCCAGCGATGCGTGCGCTGCATGATTAGCTTGGCCTCATTAAAATCTGCCGTATCTGGCGTGCATTGGTCAAATGCCATGATAATATCAGCACCAATAATCTTTTGTGTTTGTAATGACATCTCAGGAGTCATATGGATTAAATTATCTTGTGCAGGTAATTTAAAATGCGCACCCTTATCATCAATCGTGCATTGATTTTTAGCCAAGCTAAACACCTGAAAACCACCACTGTCAGTAAGCATAGGACCATGCCAACCCATAAATGGATGCATGCCACCGACCGCTTCAATCACTTTCATGCCAGGCGAACACAACATATGGTAAGTATTACCACCTAAAATTATTTGACTTTTAGTGGCAAGTAGTTCGGCAATAGTCAGATTATTAACCCCTGCACGCGTACCTACTGGCATAAAAACTGGGGTGGTTATAAGCCCATGTGGCGTGGAAATTTGAGTAATTCTAGCTTCTGAATAACGATGACGATGCACCACTTTACAACTAAACGATGACATATAAACTCATTGCCTGATTGAATAATCGATACCCGCTATTATATAAGCGCACGCTTATCATAAATTTTATACCCTTGAAATAGAGCATGAATCACCATACCAAAAAAATAAAAACCACACCATGCCGGCATCGATAAACCAAACCCACGCCAGGTAACCTCACCACACTGCGCGGTTCCTAAAAATAAGGCTTTTATCACCATTTGCCAGGGAAAATAATGTATTAATGTGTCAAAGCCTGGTAGACATGCTGGTAATTGGTCTTGCGGTAGCGCTTGTAGCCATATTTGTCGCATGGCGAAATACAGACCACATAACGCCACCAAACTCTCTAGAAATGCTAGAAAAATTTGCCACCTCAGGGTGGTTAATATCAGGCTTGCACTCAAAATACCAAATAAAGCCAGCACACAAAAACGCTGCATAATACACAATAAACAAGGCTCTAGGTGTTCTATCCATTGAAAATAATAAGACCCGCTTATCATTACAAAGGTTAGAATCCACAAAACTATCAGTAATATACGAGGTTGACGGTTCATGATGGCGGCAGCATAAACATAATGGCTTGTTTTATATCATCTTCATTACACTCAAAGCACGTACCTTTAGGAGGCATGGCATTAATACCTTTAAGGGCACTTGCCACAAGCTCAGTAATGGAGCGATGCGCAGTTTTTAAACGCCAGTCCGCTGCATTATGGTATTTTGGCGCACCAGCTAAGCCATCTTGGTGGCAGGTTATACAATGTTTTGTATAGATTACTCGACCTATCGCAAGTTTCGCTGACTTTTTAGATACTGGAGCATTTTTAGACATGGTCGGTTCTTTTTCTGGCGCAATTCTTACTTGTCCAATGGGTTTTATACGTTCTTGAATCTCAGCCCGTGTATCAGCATGGGTTATAAGCAAAATCATCATACCCAAGCAACCTACTATGATGCGCATGCTCCGCCCTGCTCAATTAATGACGCGTTAGATTAACACATTTGGCTGAAATTTAATACATATGTTTGTAAAAAGCCTTAACAAGAATGACGTAAATATCGCTGACTCTCCAGCGCTTCTTCGCGTGCTTGGCCCGGTATGTTAAATTGCGCAATCATATCAAATAACGCTTTATCCTCTATATGGCCGTTGGTTTGTTGCAGTTGTTGTCTGGCAATATATTGCATTTCTCTAACTGCTTCGTAAGCTTCCGGTAAATAAGCATTGTGACGCGTTATTAAATTAATTAGGCGTGCGATGGATGGTGGCAGACAATATAAATCTTGTTTATCGAAAAAAGTATAATTAAAAGTTATCCACTTGGTACCGTGCGTTTCTAGGTAACATTTAATTTGGTGATATAACTCGGCAATGGTTTGAGGCTGTCTGACAGTGGCAGTATTTTCATCATTGAACATGATAATGTCTCCTTGCTATAGCACGTAACGCAACGATGTTTAACGTGTTAGTCTAAATTTGATATCATAAATCTTTTGAGATAACAACTTACTTTATGATAGACCATCTTCGTATTGCCACGCGCAAAAGCCCCTTAGCGTTATGGCAAGCGCATTATATCAAACAGCGTCTAGAAGCTTTGTGGCCGAACCTTACCATTGATTTATTACCACTGGTCACCACCGGTGATAAGTTTGTTAAAGATAAATTACAAGCCATTGGTGGTAAAGGGTTATTTGTTAAAGAACTTGAAGAAGCATTACTTGATAAACGCGCTGACTTAGCCGTGCACTCAATGAAAGACGTGCCAGCAGCGCTGCCGCGTGGTTTAGAATTAGTAAGTTTTTGTACACGTGATAATCCGTTGGATGCCTTTATTACACTTAATCCTACAACTCTTGCAACTCTGCCTGAAGCCAGTGTCATTGGTACCAGTAGCCTAAGGCGACAATCACAACTTTTAGCCAAGCGGCCTGATTTAATTATCAGGCCGCTGCGTGGCAACATCCACACGCGTTTACAAAAACTAAAAGACGGTTTTTATGATGCCATCGTGCTTGCCGCAGCAGGCTTAGAGCGTATGCAATTAAAAGCACTGCCCTATGTTCTTTTAGAACCAGACATTATGCTGCCTGCTTGTGGTCAGGGTATTTTAGGCATTGAATGTCGTGCGGATGATACTCAATTACATCATTTACTTGAGCCATTAAATGACCCGCTAACCGCCGCATGTTTAGAAGTAGAGCGCACCATTAATGCAAGTTTAGGGGGTAATTGTCATACCCCTATTGCCATATACTGTGCACCACAAGAAGAGATGCTAACAGTCACCGCACGCATTTTAAGTGCTGATGGATGCACAGTCATTGAGGATACTCAAACAGGCTCTAAGACAACTTCAGCGCTTTTAGCGCGGCGTTGCGCCCAAGCGCTTATTGATAAAGGCGTGTTTAGCTTATTAAGTCCAACTGTATGACCACCTATGATTTACAAGGGTTTTGTCTTTTAAATACACGCCCGCGTCATCAAGCGGCCTGCCTCACCAAACGCATCATAAACGCACATGGGCGAGTTTTACACTGCCCTACCCTAGTGATTACGCCTTTAACGCAGTGGCAACAAACACTGACTCAATTAAAAGAAGTGGATGCGATAATTTTTACCAGTACCAATGCTGTTACTCATTTTTTCAAACAAAAACCATGGACCACTTGGCCTAGTTTAAAAGCATGTGTCGCTGTGGGTCATGCTACCGCACAAGCATTAGACGCTTATTCAATGTCAACCATCACGATTCCTCATCAAGCCGATAGTGAGCATATCGTGGGTTTGCCTTTGTGGCATCAACAAAATATTCACCATATATTGCTAGTCAAAGGTCAAGGTGGGCGCACCCTAATTACCGATTATCTTACCAGCTTGGGTAAAAAAGTTACTTTGCTTGAGGTTTATCAACGTCAGCTGCCCAAAGTCAATTCTCAAAAGCTCATGCATTGGTATCAAGAAGATGGGTTTGATGCTATCCTCGCCACCAGCGGTGAAAGCATACAGAATTTATTTCGTTTATTTCCTATAACCACTCATGATTGGCTTAAAACCAAGCCCTGGCTTGTCATAAGTAAAAGACTTGGACACATTGCTAATGAGCATGGCATTCACCAGCATCATCAAACTGATTTAGACACTATACTTGAAACAATTAATCACATAAGGACAAAGGCATGAGTCAACCTGTAACATCTTCAGCTAAAACCACCTCGGCCTTTTCTAGAAATAAAACACGCATTTTGGTCATAAGCTTTTGCTCGCTATTGATGATAAGTGTTTTGAGCTTAAGCGGCTATATTTGGTATCAATTATGCCAATTACATGACCAAACTCATGATAGTTTGACGCAATTACACGCTCAGTATCAGCAGTTAGCTGCGCAATCTTTGCAATATGGCACCCAACTGACCAAGTTAACTCAAAAAAACTTGGCTAAAAATCAGGTGGATATTCAAGATTATGTTGTACTACAAAAAGTACATCAGTATTTAGAGCTAGCACATATTGAATCTTATTGGCGCCAAAATTCTAAATCAACGTTGATATTACTTTTATCTGCGCAAGAGATACTCAATCAAAGCCATATCAATAACACTGATAAATTAAAACAAACCATCGCTCAAGAAATTATGCAACTTAAAGCGATACCTGCTGTTGATTTGACCGGCAGATTAAGCAAACTTGATGCCCTTATTACGCTCACTCAGCAGTTAACGGTTAAAAGCATGCACCGCCCGAAAGATAACGATGACCCGCACTTAGCAACCACGGATACTTGGCATGAGCGCTTTACCCAAAGCCTTTGGGCTTTAAAAAAAATGGTGGTGGTCAAGCGCCTAGATGATACCGACCCCGCCATTCTCTCGCCATTACATACCCGCCTTTTGCAAGACTTGGTTGCTGGATACATTATGCAGGCACAATGGGCAACCATTCATGGTCAAGAAAAGTTGTATCATCAAGCACTTCGTGCAGCGATGAAACTTATTCACCAGCGCTTTGCTGATAATATTAAGGCGCAAACTTGTCTTAATGAGTTAAAGCAATTAGATGCGCTTAGTGTGACGTTTTCTTTGCCGGCATTAGCACCTGCTTTAACTGAAGTTCAACAATTACTAGATCAGTTAAATACATCATCTATCAAGGATACAGCGTATGATTAAATGGTTGAGTGCTTTAGCGGTATTAATTCTTGCCACCTATCTTGGCCTACACTTAACTCGCGACCCAGGCTATGTGCTAATTATCTTTCATCACTGGTCAATTCAAACCACCCTTTTGGTCGCCATTGTTGCATTTTTAATAATACTCATAGCGATTAAAGTATTGTTTAAAACCATTTTTTTTAGTTTAAACATACCTTCAATTTATCGTAAATGGCGCCAAAAAAAGGGTAAGAGACAACAGCAAGCCGCAGGCAAACAAAGTTTAATAGAACTACATGAAGGCTATTATTTATTGGCAAAACAAGGCGCATTACCTTCAATAACCAAAACATCACCTTTATTAAATTATTTCGTAGCGGCGAAGGCTGCGCATGCGCTAAAAGAATATGATACTCGCGACAATTATTTAACCTGTGCGCTAAAAGCCCATCCAAAAGCACAAGCAGCCATTTTGTTAAACCATTTAACATTGCAATTAGATAGCGCACAGTGGCAAGATGGCAAAATGACCCTTGATAAATTACATGTTTTAGCACCCAATCATCCTTATGCCTTGCACTTATCTATCAAGCTTTATCAAGCTCTGGGCGAGTGGTCACACTTAATAACGATATTGCCTGAGGTTAGGCGTCATCAACTTTTAACTCATATTGATTTTGACACGCTAGAATATGAGGTTTATTTACAAGCTTTGCTTGATTTAATTCGTTTAAAACAACCTAGTGATATCCATCAATTTTTCAAAACAATGCCTAAAAAAATACAACGAGCGCCCGATATCATCCATCATCTGGCTGCATATTTCATGATGCACCAACAATTCGATAAAGCTGAGAATCTTTTGCACCTGGCTTTAAAAAAACAGGAACACTCTCATCTTTTGCTGTTATACAGCAACCTGCCAGCTGAAGCGGCTCAGCTAAGCTTTATTGAATCTTTACTGCCAAAACATACACCCACGGCCGAACTTTATTTTTGTTTAGGGCAATTAAGTTTAAAACAGCAGTTATGGGGAAAAGCACGTCATTATTTAGAAAAAAGCTTAAAGATTAAACCAACCAGCCTGGCTTATTTAAGTTTAGGTAAATTACAAGAACAAAATCACGAGCCTGATAATGCCTTAGCAACCTATAAAATGGGACTTGAACACGCAACCTTTAAACATCTTCAACGACCTATTTGAATTTTTTACAATACTTGTTAGTTACGATAAACTTCGCTAAATTGATGCTTTTATTCTATCTCCAAGACATGCTTTAAGGATTAATACCATGTCCTCACTATCTTTATCACTCAAAAATCAGTGCTTAGCCGCATCTTTGCCGGCTTTTTATCTTGCTGTATGTCCTTTAATAATATTTTCTCCATCAACCTATGCAGCAAATTTTCCGCAAGCAGGAAACACTGTAACTTATAATAATATCAATGATGCATTTATTGATGGCGGCAACACCAATCCGCCAGCCACCCCTGTTTTATCATCCGATAATGCTCAAACAACCATGATTATTGATGGTATTTTATTAACCATACGTAATTTTAACCTAACCAACGATACACCCGCTGCAGGCCCCATACGCTTAACCAATAATTCAACGCTATCAATCAACACCCTCAACAATGCCAGCGTTCTTTTTAGCAACAATCAATATTTAGCTGCAAGCACAGGGAGGGGTGGCGTAATTTACAATGATGGTTCAACGCTTGATATTAAAAATAATGTAAGTTTCAATAACAATAAGCTTACTAGTGCAACTCCTTCTAGCCAACTCTTTGGCGGTGTTTTATATAATAACAATGCTCAAGCCACCATGGGTGACAATGCCATTTTTAATGGCAATAGCATTATCAACATTACACAGAATGTTGCAGGCGGCGCGATTTATAATGCTAATAGCACGCTTACTATTGGTAATAATGTCCATTTTGTCGAAAATTTTCTGCAAAACCAGGCAAGTACTTCAGAAGGTGGCGGTGGTGCTATTTATAATATTGCCAACTCAACACTTAACATTGGGCGCGAAGCATTGTTTGAAAGAAATGATAGCAATCGACAAGGAGGTGCTCTATTTAACCAAAATGCCTCAGTTAGTATTGGTAATCAAGGTATTTTTCGTGCCAATCAAGCACTTGGTAGTGGTGCTACAGGCCGAGGTGGCGCCATTTATAATTTAAATGGTCGTACTGAAATTCGTGATGATACAACTTTTGAGAATAATACGGCGTTTGTTTCAGGGGGGGCGATTTATAATCGAACCAATGGCATCATTGAGTTTACTATTGGCGATAATGCTCGTTTTTATGATAATCATGCAAACTCTCTTGATGGTGGCGCCATTGACACCAATAATATACTCAAGATAGGCAATGGCGCCATTTTTGTAGGTAATCGCGCAGGTGGTAATGGTGGAGCCATTAATTTAGAAAATAACAGTCAACTCACCATAGGCAGGGATGCTGTGTTTGAGTCAGGAATGAGCGGAGTAACTGGTGGCGCTATTAGTAGTAGTGCTATTGGCTCAATCATTACCCTGGGTGATAACATCCGTTTCATTCGTAATAATACCTCAGGCAGTGGTGGTGCTATACGACTTTTCGAATCTAATTTAACCATCAATAAAAATAGTCAGTTTGAGGAAAATATCTCAGCTAACACCGGTGGCGCTATTGATACCATTAGTCAATCCATATCATTTATCGATGAAAATGCTACCTTTAATCATAATAACGCGGTGATCGGGGGGGCTCTTAGCAATACCAATAGCACCATCACGCTTGCCAAAAACGCCATTTTTAGCACCAATAATGCTGATAATGGTGGTGCCATTTTCAATACCAATGATGCCCGTTTAATCATTGGTAGTGGCGCATCTTTTCTTAACAACACCACAACTAACATGGGCGGCGCCATTCTTAACTTATTAGGCAGTCAAATCACTTTACAAGCTCAAGATAATACAACGACGTTGTTTAGTGGTAACCACAGCATAGTAGGCAATAATGCCATTACTTTTGATGCGGGCGAGTCTCTTATGGTAATCGAGAATGCCCCTTCTAGCGCTTCAGCCAGCGCTTTACTTGACATGCGTGACCCGATGTATGTGTCCAATTTATTAGCACCCAATTTATTAGCAACAACTATTAACATCGCTAAAAATGATGCTGGTGTATGGGCTTTGGGTGGTGATAATAATTTCAACCTAGCCGAGCGCACCAATTTTAGCATCAATGCCGGCACCTTATATTTGTATGCTGCCAACGAAGTTGTCAACCCAAGTGCGACAGATGCGATGGCAAGGGTTGGAACAGGCGTTTTAAATTTAGGTGGGCGCGACACAGTAACGCCCTCAACATTCACTCTAGCCTCAGGTGTAACCCTCACCGCAGGTGGTGATAACGCGATTAATCTTGGTAATGGCAACCTGCTAATTGGCGATAACGCCACCATTCGCGGTGGCAGCCCATTGCGCTCGTTAGGTGGCAGTAGCCCTAGGAGCGAGCAAGGTGGCACAACGTCGCTGACATTAACTTCAGATAACAACACGCAACTCCAAGGCTTGGTGAACCTACAAGCGCTGGCTGATACCGATGTGTTTACACTCGATGCTAGTTTGGTGGATGCCCCCAATGCCACAGGTCAGGTGGTGAAATCAGGCTTAGGCACGCTGATTAGCAATAATGTGTGGCGCTACAGTGGCGATACCCTGCTCGCCGCCGGTACTTGGGTGATGAACGGCGAGCTACAAAACCAAGCCCAGACCACGGTGGCACCAGGCACAACCCTCAAAGGCACAGGCACACTCAACAGCACCACGGTCAATGGCACGATTGCGCCCGGTAACTCCATTGGCACGCTGACGGTCAATGGCAATTATGTGCAAAATCCAGGCTCAACCTATGAAGTTGAAATCAACCCGCAGGGGCAATCGGATTTAATCAACGTGACGGGTACGGCGACGATTAATGGCGGTAGTGTGTCAGTCATTAAAGAAGCCGGTACCTACACCCCCCAGCGCTACACCATTGTAACGGCTGCTGGTGGTCGTAGTGGTACGTATGATGCGTTGGTGCAAATGATGCCATTTTTAGACATTGGCTTAACCTATGATGCCAATAATGTGTATTTGGATGTCACACGCTCAGTAAATAATTTTGCAAGCACCGCAATTACCAACAACCAACGTGATGTGGCAACAGCAGTAGAAAGTCTAGGGATGGGCAATCCTGTATATGATGCGCTACTCAATGCGACCGGCATCACGCAAGCTCAATTAGCCTTTAACACGCTTTCAGGTGAGCTTTACAGCAGTTTATTAAGCCGCTTTGTCGAAGAAAGTCGTTATGCCCGCCAGGCAGTGTTACAGCGCTTGAGTGATGGGAATATGCAAGAGCGCGTCAAGCGTTTGGGTAGTCGCTACCTGTGGGCGCAAGGTTATGGCAGCTGGGGCGATGTGGATGGCACGTCTAACACAGCACGTGTTGACAGCCAAACCCAGGGTTTGTTCATGGGCGCTGACATGCAAGCAGCCCAGCACACGCTTGGGGTTATGGCGGGTTACAGCAACAGTCAGCTTAAAGCGCCAGCACGTTTGAGTACCGCCAAAAGTGATAACTACACGCTCGGGCTTTATGGTCGCCATGATGCTGAGACATTCATTGCTAAAATGGGCGCCGCTTACACCTGGCAGCAGTTTGACGTGCATCGTCAAGCGCAACTGCCAACCTTTAGCGAGAATTTAAAAGGCAGCCACACCGCGCACACCGCGCACACCGCGCAAGTGTTTGGTCAGCTTAATCTGGTTGATACCTTCACCGCCCTGCATCTGCAACCCTTCATCGGTGCCACCTATGTGACCACCGACTCCCGGCGCTGGCAGGAA
>PKDH01000057.1 GCA_002863045.1 Legionella sp. | reverse complement strand
AAAAAAACTGGACACGCGTGATTACGCCTGATGTATTTCAAATGATGAAGCAGCAAGCCATAGCACGTACGTACAGCAATCATTCTCCTGATGACATCGCCCAACGCCAGGCACAATTTAAGCCTTATCAGCAGTTATTTAAATTTATTAAGCATTTTCATCAAAAATTTGCTAAAGATTTAGCTCAAATTCAAACAATGGAAGAAGACGGTGTCTTAGATGGGGCATATCATCAGTTATCTCGGGATAAAGCGCAAAAAATTGAACCCATGCTACAATCCACCGCCCAAAACTGCGCCGCCATTCTTACCCAACTCTATCAACAACAGCAATTGGTAGAAAATGAACTACAAGCCTTACAAACATTAAATACAACAGATCAAAACGGTGGGGCAGTTGAATTAGACGATTTATCTCGCCAAAAAAATACTATGTTTAAAACGCTTAATCACACCATTGATTCAAAATTTCACAAATGGCAGAAACAATTGGTGGTCCACCATAAAAAACTTGATGCAGAAATTGACTATTTTAAAGGCATTCAGCAAACCTTTTACGGCGATGATGATACACCTGGTTTACTGGCTTATGTTGAGCAAGCAAAAACCGCCGAGACCGTTACGCTGGCCAATAGCAATTTTGTTACTCATATCGACTACCCCAGAGGCAAGCAAGCAGAATCTCAAACCTCTTCACCTGAGCAATCTTCTCAAACCGAGAAAACTTGTCTTTTAGACCACGAAGGCAAAGTGCCACACTTTCAAAAGCGCAAATTAGCACCTCAAGTGGCGCATGATCATGTTCGTGAATACACCGTGGTTTCTAAAAACCCACAAAACGCTAACGCTGGTCGTTTTACCGATGAGCGTGACACTAGCCGCTATGCGTCTTCCCATGCACGTAGAATAACCTTGACGCAATTTCCAGAACAACATGGCGACCGTACAGAGGTGGCTCTGCGCATGGCCATGCATAAGCTCTTAGCAAGAAGCCGACCACCTACCAAAGAACATCCCATTGTATTAACCGGCAGTAATGTCGAAGAATTACGATATGTATGGACAGCGCTTATGGTGTTAAGTAAAAATCAACATTTTAAATTTGACGCTTCTGCCATCAAAGTTAACTCGCTCGCTTTTGACCCAGCTCAGGAAACTACCTGGTTTGGTAAGCGGTTTAGTGATGATTCTTTATATGCTCAAGCTTCTCAAGATTTTAAAAGTGCTCGTGCTTTTCGTGAATATAAAGCCATTCAACAAGAGAAATTTGCTAAACCGGTGTCGGTAACCAACGCCCTTAAACGTTTAGCAAAAATCGATGAGGCGCCAATGATAAACAATCGTCTTTTTAAAACCAATTATCAAAATATGCGCGATGTTGAAGAGCATAACCATAAAAATACAGCACCGCGTGCAGGCGGTTAACCCTTAAAAAGCAGGATGCTTTATGTACAAAAATAGCCCTATTGGCGTATTTGACTCAGGTATGGGTGGTTTGACTGTTTTAAAAGCGTTACGTGAAGCATTGCCCGATGAATCGTTTATTTATCTCGGTGATACGGCACGCTTGCCCTATGGCACTAAAAGCCCGGCAACGGTACAGCAATATGCCATTCAGATGGTACGTATACTTGTAAAATACCACATCAAGGCGTTGGTGATTGCCTGTAATACCGCAACCACCGCAGCGCTACCTTATTTGCAGACCATGTTGCCTGATATTGCGGTATTAGGGGTGGTCGAGCCTGGCGCTCAGGCCGCCGCTTGGGCGACACGTAATCATCACATTGCCGTTCTTGCCACCGAGACGACCATTGCCTCACTAAGTTATCAACGCTTTATTACCCGCCTTTTACCCGAAGCGCACATCAGTACGCAAGCTTGCAGCTTGTTGGTGGCTTTAGCCGAAGAAGGCATGACCGATAATCTCATCGCTCGTGCCACCTTAAAACATTACACCGCTCATCTCACGCATGAAGATACCTTATTATTGGGATGCACCCACTTTCCCGTGTTCCGACCGCTGTTAACCGAGTTACTGCCTGACGCAATTAAAATTGTTGATTCAGCCACTGCTACCGCCACTGCCCTCTTAAAGCTTTTAGCAGACAAACAATTGCTCAATGATAAAAAAGATACCGCCACAACCCGCTTTCTGGTAACTGATTCGGTGCAACGCTTTAAAAATATCGGCGCGCTTTTTTTGCATCAATCATTATCCGCTGAGGATATCGAATTGGTGGATGCCTGATAAGCTTAATGCAACGCCTGCCAAATACTCAGTAATAAACTTGAAGTAAGCCAAGTAAAAAACATCATATGGCCAATATAAACAGGTGATGTGTGTTCATATCGCTGCTGCCATAAACTTAATAGCAATCCTGGTACCACACTTAAAAGGGTAAGGCCTGTAATTAGATACCCCGTACGTGCAATTGGAGTTAACTGTAAAAAATACGTTGACGTAAGATAGGTACTTATTTGTAGAATAATAAGCGTTAATTCATCCTCATACAGAATAAAAGCGATGCTTATTAGTATTAAGGGCAAAAGCAAGCGCATGCTCGGTTTGTTCAAAATTTTTTTAAGCGTATGGCTAATTTCTTGCGAAAAGCTAATCACAATAGTCGAGACAAACAATAACAAAACAAGCGTTAACATAGATTTCGAAGTTTTTTAAAAAAAGATTAATAAGTATACAGTATTGTTGAGAATGAAAAGACCATGACTAAAATTTATTAGGAATGCTTCAAACCATTGGCTTATTTGAAGCATTTTCGAGTTAAAAAATTATTTTTTTAGCTCTTTATCAACTTTTTGTTGTGTGTCATTAAGCGCTGACTTCATGGTTTGCTCAAATATATCGAATGATTTTTGCATGTATTCTAAAGCCTTATGACCATTTTCAATGGCTAAATTTAAATTTTTCTCTAGTAACTCTTTGGGTTCTTTGATGTCTTTTAACTCTTTGGCATTTAAAGCGCTCATGCTTTGCATGGTTTTAAGATTAAGCTCAGCCATTGCTTGCCAAGGTTCTTGCATTTTTTTGGCCATTTCAGTCCATTGTTCGGTATATGCTTGATTCATAGTTGCCTCCAATTAGTATCATACAATCCCAAGCTTAGTTAATAATAATACAACTTGTCAAGTTACGAGAATATTTGAACAATTCTATAGATCAAATAATGTTTGATCTTCTAAAATTTCACCACTTACGTCCTACCTACGTGTACAGAAGATTCCCGGCTACGCTTGAGATAACATTAAAAGTCACACTTCTATTTTCAAAACCGCTCTCCACGTCATTCCGAGCATCGCGAGGAATCTCCTTGTAGTGGCACAATTTTTGATAACCTGCCAAATTACACTTTGTGTTTTTTAATACATGTGTAAACCGCCATTAATACTTAAATTAGCACCGGTGATATACGCTGATTCATCGGCTATTAAAAAAGATACCGCCCAGGCAATTTCATCAGGATGCGCCAATCTTTGGGCGGGAATGGCTTTGATAATATCGGCTAATATATCAGGCCGAATGTTTTTCATAAGGTGAGTATCGACATACCCTGGCGAGACACTGTTCACGGTAATTTTTTTAAGCATCAATTCCTGCGCTAAACTTTTGGTAAAGCCATAAATGCCGGCTTTGGCAGCCGCATAATTGGCTTGGGAGAATTGCCCTTTTTGCGCATTAACCGATGAAATATTTACAATCCGGCCACTTTGTTGCTCACGCATTAATTGCACCACCGGCTGAGTCATATTAAACATGCCATCTAAATTAACACTTAATACCGCATCCCATTGGGCTTTGGTCATTTTATGAAAAACGGCATCACGCGTGATGCCAGCATTATTGATTAACGCATCAATGCGTCCATGTGTTTGGTGAATATGATGAATCACCGCTTGGCAGGCTTTATAATCGGTAACATCTGTGGTTTGAAAGTAGGCATGATGATACCCTTGCTTGTGCATGTCTTTTTGCCAAGCTTGGCCAACATCATCTGCTACCACATCAAGGGCTATCACCTGAGTATATAAGTTATTTAAACGCTTAACGATGGCCGTACCAATATCGCCCGTACCACCTGTTATCAAAGCAACTTTATCTTGAGCCATATTATCTCCCTTCTTTTAGCCCATGTATTGGCCACCATTGATATCAAGATTGGCACCGGTAATGTAGCTTGCAGTAGGCGAGGCGAAAAACGCAATGGCATCAGCAATTTCAGCCGGCTTGCCCAAGCGCTTAAGTGGAATGCTTGACACAATATTCGCCAAAACATCGGCGCGCAAATCTGTGAGCATCGGTGTTTCGATGTAGCCCGGTGATAACGTATTAACGGTGATGCCTTTGGCCGCTACTTCAAGCGCTAAACTTTTTGAAAAACCGTATAAAGCGGCTTTGGTAGCAGCATAATTGCACTGACCTAATTGACCTTTGCGACCATTAATCGAAGAAATTGAAATAATACGACCATATTGTTTATCAAGCATGGCCGGTAGAATATTGCGTGTCATGTTAAATACACTGGTTAGGTTGGCATCAATGACTTCTTGCCATTGTAGCGCTGACATTTTTTTTAATGTGCCATCTAACGTAATACCGGCATTATTAACCAACACATCAATATGGCCATACCGTTTAAGAATATGCGTACTTAGCTTTTCACAGTCATCAAACGAAGCAAGATTACCGTAAGCAATATCAATCTCATAACCTAATGCTTGTTGTTCGGCTTGCCAGGCTTCAGCTTCTTTATGGCGCCCTGATTTATAATAACAAGCTATAACTTGATAATCAGTTGCTAAGCGCTGGCAAATAGCGGTTCCAATGCCACCGGTACCACCGGTGACAACTGCTGTCATTTTATCCATGGTTATCCTTTACCAATATAAGTGAAATGTAGGTTTATGCCATCACAGGCTTAGGCACATAACTTTTAAGCCGTTGCGCGAATTGCTGTAATACATCAAGGCCTGAATTTTCAGCTTGCAAACACCACTGCTGCAAAGCATCAATCAGCTCTTTTTGCGAAGACGCCGTTTTAAGCCAGATATTTTGCAATGATTGACGAAACACATACACTGTGTGCAAACGCTCGCGATGGGTCAATAGTAGTTGTAGGCGTTGCTGTGCTTTGGGTGATAGTAAATGATGTTGCAACCGAAACAGACGATTAGCACGCTGTAAAAGCTTGGCATCGGCCTTGTCTTGCCGGTTTTGACGCTCAAGCTTTAGAGTGGGTCTTATGACTTGTTTATAATAAAAAGCGGTGACTTGAAAACGATTGGCAACGACCGCTTTCACCGTATCTAAATCAATATTTAGTTTATTTTTATCCATCACAAGCTTAGGTGGTAATTTTTTCACTTTAGCAAGCCCTAAGAAAGCCAAACAGCGAATATAAAACCAACCAATATCAAACTCCCACCATTTGACCGAAAATTTTGCGGATGAAGCAAAAGTGTGATGATTATTATGCAACTCCTCTCCGCCAATCCAAAAACCCCAGGGAATTAAGTTAGTTGCCGCATCCAAGCATTCGTAGTTACGATAACCCCAATGATGACCCAATCCATTGATAACTCCTGCTGCATGAAAGGGAATCCAAATCATCTGAAGCGCCCAAATAGTCAGACCTGGTACCCCAAAAAGCACCAAATCGATGATGAGCATTAAAACAATACCCAAAGCTGAATGAGGGGTATAAAGATGGCGCTCTAACCAATCGTTGGGTGTACCATGCGCATATTTTTGCACCATGGCCTTATCTTTGGCCGCAGCTTTGTATAATTCCGCTCCTTGCCAAAATACTTTTTTAATCCCCAATACTTTTGGACTATGGGGGTCACCTGTTTTATCCGTAGTGGCATGATGTTTACGGTGAATGGCGACCCATTCGGCGGTGACCATGCCGGTAGTTAGCCACAACCAAAATCGAAAGAAATGGCTCACAATAGGGTGTAAATCAAGCGCGCGATGTGTTTGGGCGCGATGTAGATAGAGCGTGACACCGGCTATGGTGATTTGGCATAAAATCACCAGGGCTAACACATACCCCCAGAAAGATAAATTTAATAGTCCAAACAACATGTGTTTTCCTTTTGAATTAAATATTAACAAGCATTATGCTTTTAGATGGAATTTAATGCAACCACTGATAATTTAACGCACTTATATAAGCAATTAAACAATCACAACGCATCTATCGTGCTACAAGTATGGTATTTTTTAGCGAGTTGTCCAATTAAATTAAAGAAATTATGCCAGAATTACCTGAAGTTGAAGTAACACGTCGCGGTTTAGAGCCTTACCTAACCCAGCAAATAATTGAGCGTATTACATTGCGCCATACTAAACTACGCTACCCGCTAAATACCCAACAGTTAGCCTTGTGTGCCGGTCAAACAATTCAAACTGTGCAAAGACGGGCTAAATACTTATTGCTTTATCTAACTCAGGGCGTGTTAATCATCCATTTAGGCATGAGCGGGCGCTTGAGTCTGTTAAAAAAAACTACAGAACCCGGCAAACATGACCATATCGACCTTATCTTAAAAAATCAAACGATAGTGCGCTACAACGACCCTAGGCGTTTTGGTGTATGGCTTTATACGACCGAATCACTGGTAAACCACCGTTTATTCGTACATTTAGGGCCTGAACCTTTGACCATGCGATTTAACGCGCCTTTGCTGTATCAAGCATCACGAAACAAATCACAGTGCGTTAAAAATTTTATCATGGATAACCGCAATGTGGTGGGTGTCGGTAATATCTATGCAAGCGAAAGCTTATTTTTAGCTAATATTCATCCAGCCATGCCAAGTACAAAGCTTAATTTTCATCAATGCTTAAAATTGGTGCGCACCATTCGTGTGGTCTTACAACAAGCACTTTTAGCCGGTGGTACCTCTTTTAGTGATTTTTTAAATGCTGAACAACAACCAGGCTTATTTGTGCAGCAATTAAAAGTTTATGGTCGCGCTAAAGCGCCGTGTGTGGTATGCAACCACGTATTAGAGTATCTGACGCTTGGAGGGCGTCGTTCAGTGTTTTGCCCACATTGTCAAAATACTTTATAATTTCGTCTTTATTTTAACGATAGTAATGGTACAACCTGCATGAAAGCTTCGCGCATCTCTACTTTCTGGATTTTATTTTTAACCATGCTCTCAACTGCCAACATATGCGCGAAAGCTATTTTTATGCGACTTTTAAACCGTATTTCACGCCATTGGGTTGACAACATCATTCAACGTTGGAGTCAACAGGTGTTGCGTTTAGCACAGATTAAATGTGTGGTGGTCAATCCTTATCACGTTGTCCCTCATAAAGGTCAAGCCACCATTGTGATGTGTAATCATGCGAGCTTATATGATATACCCTTGAGTTTTAGCGTTTTCCCCAATCACTCAATGCGCATGCTGGCTAAAAAAGAACTTTTTCGCATTCCCATTATGGGCAAAGGTATGAAGGCGGCAGAGTTTCCATTTATTGATAGAAAACGCCGTCAACAATCACTCAATGATTTGCAGCATATGCGTGACTTAATGGAAAGCGGTATCGTGGTATGGATTGCTCCTGAGGGTACACGCTCTGTAGATGGCAGCCTGGCAACCTTTAAAAAAGGTGCTTTTATTACCGCCATTGAAGCCAAAGCACATATCATCCCGATTGGTATTCAGGGTGCCCATGATGTGCTACCGGCTCGCACTTACCAATTAAAATTAAACCAAAGAGTTGAAATTCATGTAGGCCAAGCAATTGATGCAAGTCTTTATACCCTTGCAGATAAAGAGCAATTAATTGCGGATGTCAGACAAAGCATGCAGCAGCTTCTTAAGGTCTAAATTGCTGGCTAAGCGCTTGGTGTACGTTGGCTGGCACAAATGTTTGCACATCTCCGTTCAATTGCGCAATTTCTTTGACCAATGTCGATGAGATATGGGTCACTTGTAGCGATGGCTTTAAAAAAATAGTTTCAATATTAGGGTCTAATGCCTGATTCATGCCAGCTAATTGAAATTCATAATCAAAATCTCTAACGCCCCGAATGCCACGCACAATAACCCGTGCATGATGCTGCTGCACACACTGTGTAAGCAGCCCTTCAAGCTTAATCACTTGCACATTGGGCAGATGATTGACCGCATGGGTGGCTAATTCAAAGCGCTTTTCAAAGGAGAAAAGCGTATTTTTAGCCGGATTTAGGGCAACAGCAACTAAAACGCGCGCAAACAATGAAGCTGCTTTCTCGATTAAATCAAGATGACCATAAGTGATTGGGTCAAACGTACCAGGATAAAGTGCTTGTATATTCACAGAAAAAAGCGCGTGATTGCAACTTCAAGTAGTCTAGCGTATTGTGGATAAAAACGCTATAAACCTGTATAAACCCATCTTTCAAGCATTTGTTTAGGGAGCAAAACCATGCCTTATATTAAATTACTAAGCTTTAGTCTATGGGGTTTATTAATCGCGTGTAGCCCGCCGCCGGCCTCATTTGATATCAGCCAACTTCACGCCACCAAAACGCCGGCTTCAACTTCAACCAAAACTGCTGATGATGCTATCAAAACGCCTACTGCTGCGTCATTAGTTACGACCAAGCCTGCTTCATGGGATTTAACCGGCGCAATTGCCGCACGCAGCCAAGCTAAATCATGGACGGCTGCCATCAACTGGCTACAACGCCAAAAGCATACCTATCAAATTCGCTTGAATGGCCCTTTAGGCAGTGGTGCCATCTTAATTGAAAAAAACGGTCGTCAGGTTATATTTCGCGACGGACCTCGTCTAATACGCTCAACCAATGCCGATGCTTTGTTAAAGCAACAGACAGGCATTCGTTTACCAGTGAGTTATCTTTATTATTGGGTCAGAGGTTTACCAGCCCCAGGGCCGGTGACTTTGATGAAAAAAAATGCAGCAGGTCAATTGATACTTTTAAAGCAGGCCGGTTATCGTATTGAATATCTAGGCTATACTAAAGTCAATGATACCCAGCTACCACACGCCATTCGTTTAAATGGTTCTGATATTTTTATGAAACTTGTTATTAAGCAGTGGAAAGTATGATTTTTTTATAACGTAACATTGACAACGTTTTATTTTATCTGCAAAATAGCCCTCACATTGTAGCCATACGGCTTGCAATGGCTGATTAAGGACGATTAGTTACGTCACTATGCTTAGATGGGGTGTAGCCAAGCGGTAAGGCACAGGGTTTTGATCCCTGCATACCTAGGTTCGAATCCTAGCACCCCAGCCATTTTTCTTAACTCGATGGATGTTAAGGTTAAGTAAACAGACAGCAGAAGATATCCGGAGAGGATGCGTTACCGGAACGCTCAAATAATAATTATATCTTTCTAGCTGTCTTCTGCTATGTGTTTAAGTATTCAATCAACTTAATCCAAGGCTTGTTATCCATGTCAACAATGATGATATTTGCTGGAAATGCTAATCCAGATCTCGCACTTGCTATTTCTTCTTATCTTTCTACTCAAATAGGTCAAGCAACCGTTAGCACCTTTAGTGACGGTGAAACCATGGTTGAGATTTTAGAAAATGTCCGTGGTAAAGATGTCTTTGTGGTGCAATCAACCTGTGCGCCAACCAATGATAATTTGATGGAATTATTAACCATGGCCGATGCGCTACGTCGCTCATCTGCAGGCCGTATTACCGCGGTGGTGCCTTATTTTGGCTATGCCCGTCAAGACAGGCGTGTGCGCTCAGCGCGCGTACCCATCACCGCCAAAGTAGTGGCCGATATGATGGCTTCTGTGGGTATTTGTCGAGTGCTTACCGTCGATTTACATGCCGACCAAATTCAAGGCTTTTTTTACATGCCGGTTGATAACGTTTATTCAACTCCTATCTTGTTTCACCATATCAAGCAGCAAAGCTTAAATAATTTGATGGTAGTGTCGCCTGATGTAGGCGGGGTGGTGCGTGCGCGGGCCATGGCCAAATTACTGAATGATGCCGAACTCTCCATTATCGATAAACGTCGCAGCGGCCCTAATAAATCAGAGGTTATGCACATCATCGGCGACCCTACCGAGCGCCATTGTTTGATTGTGGATGACATCGTTGATACCGCTGGTACGCTTTGTTCTGCTGCCGAACAATTAAAGTTAAAAGGTGCGATAAGTGTGCGCGCTTATATTACCCACGCTGTATTATCAGGACCAGCTGTTGAAAATATTGCGCAATCAGCCCTTGATGAAGTGATTGTTACAGACACCATTCCACTGTCACCAGCTGCACGGGATTGTACTAAAATTAAAGTGGTGAGCTTAGCGCAGATGTTAGCCCAAGCCATCAAGCGCGTTAATATCGAAGAATCTGTCAGCTCTATGTTTGTTGAGAATCGTTAGCCATATTAAAAAAACATGCACTTTAAAGTTAAGGTGCATGTTGATCATTCAAGCATTTAATCTTCACGTGTTCCCACATATTTATCATCAAAATAATGGCGTAGTTTGGTGCGCAGCGTCCCACGACTAACACCCAACATAAAAGCTGCACGTGATTGGTTGTATTTGCAATGTTCCATAACAGCTTTGAATAAAGGAATTTCAACTTCTTCTAACACAAACTGATATAAATCAACTGGGTCAGTTCCTTTTAATTCAGCAAAATAATTTTGTACTGCATGGGTTACGCTTTTAGATAACGATGCGTTGGTATCACTCAAATTGTCGCTCAGAGCTGCCATTTTGTTGTTTTCTCCTATCAGGATATTTATTAATTGTCATTTACCCATAAAAAATCAAGCAATTTAGTCAAAAGAGCCGCATCGAATGCGGCTCTTTTGGCAATTTTGCCTGACTATAACTTAATCATGCTAGATTCAAACGGCTTACCATTAACCTCCAACTTACCTTGATTTAAAATAAGCTTGGTAACGTAATACTGGCCATCTTGAATTAAAACATGCGCTTGCACTAATGAGGCGATTTGGTTATTCGTTAAAACTTCCGCTTCTTGTGCCACATCAAGGGCATTAACATGCGTTGCTACACCGTTATGAGATAAATCAGTAGACGTTGTCTGATTTTGCAAGCGTTTTGCTATAACTTTTTGGCGATTAGCACGATTTAACATCAGTTTAATCCATTCGCCTGGCACACGCAAATCAGCTTTACCTTCTAAACTTTGTAACATGGTAAAAGGGTTATTATCTTTGTTGGGTGGCAGCGATAATGATAGTTGACCAGTTAAATTACCTTGAGGGGTTGTAAAACTTAATTGATTTATCTCAAAAGCTGGCCCTTGATTTAATAGTGCAGGGATTTCAGGTAATACTTGTAATAATACTTGCTTTTTCTGCGCCGCTTGTCCTGGTTCAACTTGGTTGAGTTTTTGATTAATCCTACCAAGAGCTGATGCATTTAAATTTTTAATCCTAATATCATACGCACCCGGACCATACACTTTATTATTATGTTCAATTTGCGCGACCTTTCCATCTAGATGCAAGCTAAATTTTTCATCGACAATATCGCTATCGGAATGCAAATAAACCTGTCGAATGGCAAGTAAGGTTTGGGTAGCATCACGCATGGTTAAAGCAGGTAACGAAATACTGGCCTCACCCAAATACAGCCCTTGCATGGTTTTGTGTAAATTGTATTCACTTTCAACTGGCGCTAGATTGACGTGCAGTTGATTACGCTCAAATGTTATGCCCTTAAGCTTTGCATGTCCTTTGATTTTTTGTTGATTATCATGTGTTTGCATCACACTATTTAAACCCAACCAATCTAGTTGTTGGCCTGACTTACCTATCAATGTGAAAGGCGGTACCTCTAAGTTCCAACGGCTATCGGCCATATAGGTGATTAATAAACTTAAATTAAGCTGTGGTTTAATAGAGTTCGCGGTAAATTGTTCATTAAACCGTTGTTGATATTTGGGTGGCAAGGCGATAGAAGTTTTGCCATACCCTAATCCAAATTTGACTTTTTGATGCGCAAATATAACAGGGCCATGATAAATGGTAATGGGCATGCGCAGCTCTAAATCTTCAGCGGGTATGGTTTGGTTTTTAGCATCACCCATGGTATGTTCTGGAATACGCATGCGCCAATCTAAAACAACTTTTGAGGTAAACCAGCCGCGTTTATAGCTGGCTAATTGCACAAACATATTATCTACTTGATTCACCACAGCCAGATTATTTTTAATCTTCTTCTCAGTCAGTACTCCCATAAAATAATATCCACCCAGGATTAACAGCGCTAAAACAACGACTAATCCTATTAATTTTTTCATTATTATCTCCGTGGTTATCACATAAAACGTATGAATTAAGAGTGTAGCAAACTAATGATAAATAACCTATTGTCGTTTTATTCGTGCAAAGGTGTGGCGTGAACAGGTGTACAATGCGTTTCTTTGATGGTTAACGCAAGGATAAGTGCGATTAATGAACAGATTGGTAATAAGCTTAATCCTGCTTGAAAATCGGCTAAAATCAGCGTTTCCACATTATAGCCACGTATACCTGCCACATTATCAACCAAGCGGCCAACAAGCGGCTGCAAACATGCACCCACGAAAATAGAAATCATATTGGTAAAGGCGATGGCGGTACCAATAACATAACGCTCATGAATTTCGGTAGAAACCGCATAAGCCAGTGCCACACCATTATTGGTTAAGCCATACATAAAAAAGATACTAAACGCCAACATACTGCTCATTTTAGGGTAAAACACAAATAAACTTGTTAAAACAATGCCGCATAATGCCGAGATAATCATCAGAGGTTTGCGTTTGCCCATTTTATCAGATAACCAACCAGATAAAGGCCCGCCCACCCCCCAACCAATAAAAATTAAACCGGTGGCAAAAGCGGCACTATGGGCTGATAAGCCTCGACCATATTGCAAATAAGCCGGCCCTATGGCTTCACCAATAACGGCAGTAGGCCCGAATAAAAATCCACCATATAGCGCATTAAGCCAGGTTTGACGATGCCATAAAATAATTTTTAAACTTTTTAAAATACTCACTGGAGCGGTTTTATGAGTAATATGAGGCTTAAATTTTCTCGGTTTATCTTGAATAAATTGATACAACAAACCGGCGAGCACCACAAATAATAGCGCAATGGTATACATGCTTTGCCGCCAACCAACGTGGGCGACTAAAAACGATATCGGTGCTTCACCAGCGGCAGCACCCAGCATACCCAAAGCCTGAGTTAAACCAGCTAAAAGGCCAAGCATAGCCGGTGGAAACCATGAAGTCGCTAAGCGCAAAGAGCTTACAAAGGCAAAAGCAGCACTAAAACCAATTAACATACGTCCACATGAGGCCGTGAACAAATCAGGCGCCACCCCAAACACCACACACCCTGTCGCAGTTACCAAAGACATAACAGTTAAAAGGGTACGAATGCTTAAGCGGTCAACGGTCAAGCCTACCGGTATTTGCATTAAAATATAAGGAATGTAAAAAGAAGCCGTCAAAATCCCGAAACCTGCTTCATTGATACCAAAAGCCAGTTGTAATTGCCGATGCATCACGCCCGGGGCAACTCGCGCCAGATAATCTGAAAAATAAAAGGCGGCGGCAAGCCCCCATACGACCCAGGCAAGCCCAAGGCCACTTAATTGGCGTTGTTCGTTTTCATAGGATACACATAGGCTTTTCATAAAGTCCTTAATCATTAGTTATCGCTTTACTTTAAAAGAAATCAACGCATTTGACAAAGCATAAATACCCTACCTTACATCTGTGTGCTTGATATAAAAAAAGCCTCGGCTAACCGAGGCTTTAAAATAATTTAATTAAATTATCAGGGGATGACTTAGCGTCAAAAAGTTTTGTCATACTAGTCACAGTCATAACGTCTTAAAAAACAAAATTATGGTGGACTATATAACCCGATTTTAAATAATAAACCTTTATTTTTTATGCAATTTGCCTTGTAAATGAATGATTGAAACGTTCGTCAGATATTTCTGCATGTTCCGTTCTCAAATCAGTCATTATTTTTTCTATAAAGTTAATTTTTTCCTGAATAAGTTGAGGAACTTCCCTATTATCATTACTTTCGGGTAACTTTAGTTTATAAGTTTCACCCTCAATATACCCTTTTTCTAACGTTTCAACAGACAAAACACGACCTGAATTATTGGTAATTAAATACATATTATCAATGTCATCCGATTGATAAGGCCAACAGGTTAAATTGCCCGCGTCGTCTTGTTCATAAACGATGCAAGCTATGGCAAAAAAAACATCATACATCAAAAAACCTAACGAACTACCGGCAGCTGCATTTAAAAATACAGCTGCACTTATTAATACACTCATTGCTAATAACGGTACAGTTGAAAGGAAAATAGCTATGGCGGTCAAAAGTATACAGGATATAAACGCTAGAAGACTGATTAAAACAAGACCTAGCCCGATGTAAAAAGCAGCGTTAGCTACCGCATCTATTCTATCTGCAGTTTTTTCAGCTTGAGCATGTTGCGCGAAGTATTTTTTATGTTGCTCGATGATATTGTTATTAATTAGTGAGGTAAATTCTTCTTGGTTAAGTTGGTACATGGCGTTTTTTAGGTCATTCAGCGCCCGTTCAAACGACTTGTGTTGTATACTAGAATCTTGCTTTAAATGCTCTAAAACAAATTGTAAATTATGAAACACAAGATATGCTTGCCATGTGTTTTCATCTTGTTGGTAGTGGTTAATTAAACGTATGGCTACTTCAGAATCTGCAATGTTGTTGATACGCTCTATTATTCGGTTAATTTTTGCTTGTTCGTCCTCAATATTACTAGCAGGCAATGGTGGCGAGCAAATAGAATTCGGCGCAGGTGATAAGTCAATGGGCTGTCTTATTAATATATGATAAACCTTTAGAGCAAACTCATTTTTGTCTTGTTCTAATTGTTTAATGTTATCTCTACAACGTATTTTTAATTGGTTTGATTTTGCCAATCCATCATTATCGAGTGCCTTCTTCGCGCACTGTAAAAAACTTTCTATGTCATCAAGTGGAAAGTCCTCTATTTGCTGCTTTATCTCTCTATTTTCATAAAGTTTTAATAGGTTTTGTTTTAATTGCCGATATCCCTGCTCAACGTTAGTTAAATGTATTTGAGCTTTTGCATAATTATCCTTTCTGAAAAACGTATTAACTGGGCGATATCCTAACTTTTGAAGTAATTTATTGAATTCATTTTTATAATATTCATAGGATCTTGTGTCTGGCATGAGGTTGCTCTTAAAATAAATAAGGTGCCATTTTATGAACAATTTTGATTACCTGTCAAGTTAGCCAACTTGTTTTTTTGTTGTACAATTTTAATTTTATTTTGATTTGAATCATACTCAGGTCCAGCATGTTTTGGTGAATTTGACAGTTGCCAAAATTGTCTATAAAAAAGCAGCATGATTGAATGCATCGCAATTTAATTTTATACCATTATGAGATAAGGATTGACCTATGACACAACTTGATAAAGCCGTGATACAAGCTTTAAAGCTTGCCGGAAGCACTGCTGAAGCAAACAAAGCTTACCTTGAATTTATCAAAGCTAATTTTTTAATTCCGGTGGATAAACGTGCCAATCTTAACGACCCTGAAGTGCTTTATTTAATTGATGGCGATAAAGCGTTTTTACCGGTTTTTAGTGATCGTCAATATTTTGATAACTGGGCGCGTGATATTGCTGATGATATTGATATTTTACATTTAACGGGTGTTGATTTACTCAAAGGCCTGGGTGAACAGGTGATTGTGTGTCTTAATATTGGCAGCACACATTATAAAGAATTTAATTGTGAAGAATTAGCGCGCATGCGCAGCATGGTTTTAAAGCTATTTAAATAAAGCCCAAATAGTTTAGGCTTTATTTAGTTTATGCTTAAGCCACATAGTCAATCAATTGATAACCGACAATGGCCGTTGCCGCAACACCGCTGGCAATTTTTAGCATGCGTTCAACAAATTTAGGATGCGCTTTGATAAAACCATCCATGGTGTGGAACAGCGACGCGTTGGTAGTATATTGCGGTTCGGGGCTTTTAAGTTGAGATAAGGCAAATAAAGGCTCTACTTCATAAAAGCCATCCCACCAGCCATCTGTCCAAGCACGATGCTCAGCACTTTGACTGGCAAAAGGATTTTCCTCTTCAGGCATGGATGCTTGCGCACATTCATAACCAAACACATAACTTTCTTCAAGACTTGGATGGTCGATATTAAGTTTTAACTTCATATGCGGCAGTAAAGCGGTTGTATCGTTCATGCAGTACTCCTTTCGGGTAGAGGCAGTTTGTAAAGCATCCACTCATATCAGGAATTTCGTTGCTCTAGCGGTTAAATGTTTATAAGGTTGTCAGACAGGTGTGTTAGAGGCTTAAAAGGCATGAACCCTTTCTTGACAATACCTACTTATCGGCAAGTTATAAAAAAACTTTAGGGAAATAAACGTTGATGATGCCAGATGCGTTGCTGTTGGGTGTAGTGTATACGGTCATGGGCGCGATCATCTCGCCCCTGCCAGAATTCAATTTCGCTAATGCTTAACTGATACCCACCCCAATTGGTTGGCCGCGTATGCTCAGATGTCTGGGTAAGCTGTGCAATACGTTTTTCCAATACCGTACGTGAAGCAAGCGGCTTGCTTTGCTCTGAGGCTATTGCACTGATTTGACTGGCTTTAGGTCGGCTTTTAAAATAAGCATCCGATACGTGGCTTGCAAGCTTACTCACCCTGCCCCGAATACGTATTTGCCTGGCTAAAACCGGCCAGTAAAAGTTAGCCGCAGCAAAGTCACAATGCGCTAATTGCCGTCCTTTGCAACTTTGATAGTGAGTATAAAAAATCAAACCCTTGTCATCCAAACCTTTTAATAACACCACCCGTGAATCAGGATGATGCTGCTCATCGACCGTTGAGAGCACCATGGCCGTAGGGTCTTCGGTTTCGCTTGCACATGCTTCATCAAGCCATTGTTGTAATAAAGGCAATGGCGCTTGGGGCATATCTTGCTCTTCAAGCGTTAGATGACCATATTGGCGGCGCAGATTGGCAAAATTAGGTGGTTTTTGAATCATAAGAATTTAACTTAAATAAATGCGCTTTTAAAAGCGCATTTATAAATTACCAGCCAGTCACCTGGGCGAGTGCCTCGCCTAAATCTGCTGGTGATTTAACCGTTGTAACCCCAGCTGATTCAAGGGCGGCAAATTTTTCTGCAGCTGTGCCTTTGCCACCTGAAATAATTGCGCCAGCATGACCCATGCGTTTACCAGCCGGTGCGGTAACTCCAGCAATATAGGAAACTACCGGTTTGCTTACATGGGATTTAATATACGCTGCTGCTTCTTCTTCAGCCGAGCCACCAATCTCACCAACCATAATGATGGCTTCGGTTTGTGGGTCTTGTTCGAAAAGCGCTAAAACGTCGATAAAACTCATGCCAGGAATCGGGTCACCACCAATACCAATACAAGTACTTTGACCAAATTGTTTGTCGGTAGTTTGTTTGACTGCTTCATAGGTGAGCGTGCCTGAACGTGACACGATACCGACTTTACCCGGCAAGTGAATCGCGCCTGGCATAATGCCTATTTTACATTCACCAGGCGTGATAATACCCGGACAATTGGGGCCAATTAAGCGAGCCTGGGTGTTATGTTTTAAATACTCTTTGACTTCAAGCATGTCTAACACTGGCACGCCTTCAGTAATACACACAATAAGCTCAATACCTGCTTCAGCCGCTTCTAAAATTGAATCTTTACAAAAAGCGGCTGGTACATAAATAACACTGGCGGTGGCCTTTGTTTCTAACACAGCTTCACGCACTGTATTAAATACTGGCAAATTAAGATGCGTTTGCCCACCCTTGCCAGGCGTAACACCACCGACCATTTGGGTGCCATACGCAATGGCTTGTTCACAATGAAAAGTACCCTGCTTGCCGGTAAATCCCTGACACAAGACTTTGGTTTGTTTGTTAACTAATACACTCATTTTTTCGCCTTAAAATCGTTTGATTAAATTTCACCTGTACAGGTTTAAATCAAGCAACCGCTGCAACTATTTTTTTAGCCGCATCAGTTAAACTATCTGCCGCAATCACATTTAACTCGCTTTGATTAAGCTTATCAGCACCAAGTTGAGCGTTATTACCCTCAAGCCTTACCACAACCGGCACTTTAACAGCCACCTCTTCCACTGCGGCAATAATTCCTTCGGCGATTAAATCACAGCGCACAATACCACCGAAAATATTAACTAAAATGCCTTTGACATTTTTATCCGATAAGATAATTTTAAATGCTTCACTCACACGCTCTTTGGTCGCCCCACCACCTACATCAAGAAAGTTAGCCGGCTCGCCACCGTGTAATTTGATAACATCCATGGTTGCCATTGCAAGTCCTGCGCCATTGACCATACACCCAATCTCACCTTCTAATGGGATGTAGTTAAGCTCCCAGTCTGTGGCACGATTTTCACGCTCATCTTCTTGGGTGGTATCACGCATGTTTTTTAATTTTGGTTGGCGATATAACGCATTGCCATCTATATTAATTTTGCCATCTAGACAAACAAGCTCACCTGCTTTGGTCACCACCAATGGATTAATTTCAAGCAGACTTAAATCACACTCAACAAACAATTTGCCCAAGCCAGTCATTAAATGCGTGAATGACTTGATTTGTGCAGGCGTGTTTAAGTCTAATTTAAACGCCACTTCACGACATTGAAATGGCATGACCCCCACCAATGGATCAATAGCAACTTTGAAAATCTTCTCAGGCGTTGTTTCAGCAACTTGCTCAATATCCATACCGCCTTCGGTGGAGGCCATGATAACCACGCGTTGTGTGGCTCTATCCACCACCAAACTTAAATACAATTCACGGTCGATGTCACACGTTTCTTCAATTAAAACCGCATGAACTGGTTGGCCTTTAGCATCTGTTTGATAGGTCACCAAGCGAGTACCTAGCATAGCTTTTACAGTGGCGGCCACCTCTTCTTTTGAGTCGACCAATTTCACGCCGCCAGCTTTACCGCGACCACCGGCATGCACTTGAGCTTTGACGACAAAACGTGAAGTAGATAGAAGCGATGCCACTTGCAGGGCATCTTCCACATTATAAGCGACTTGGCCGGCAGGAACAGGTAGGTTGTAGCTGGCAAATAGTTGCTTTGCTTGATATTCATGTAAATTCATTAAGTCACCTTAAAAACAGTTAAACCGTATTAATTATTAAATCTCTAAAAGTAGACGTGCAGGATTTTCCAGCAATTCTTTGACACTTACTAAAAATTGTACTGATTCTTTGCCATCGATTAACCGATGGTCATAAGAAAGTGCCAGGTACATCATCGGTCTTATGACAATCTGACCCTGCTCAACCACTGGTCGGTCTTCGATTTTATGCATGCCTAAAATACCGGTTTGGGGAGGATTGATGATAGGCGTTGCTAATAATGAACCAAATACGCCACCATTGGTAATGGTAAAGGTACCACCTTGCATTTCGTCTAGGCCTAACTTGCCTTGTCTGGCCCGAGCCGCTGAATCAGCAATGGTTTTTTCAATGTCAGCCATGCTTAATTTATCCGCATCACGCACCACAGGCACGACCAAGCCACGCTCAGTGGACACGGCGACCCCTATATCAAAGTAATTGTGGTAGACAATATCTTGTCCATCAATTGAAGCATTTACTGCCGGAAAACGCTTTAATGCCTCCACCACTGCTTTGGTGAAAAATGACATAAAGCCTAATTTTACCTCATGTTTTTTCTCAAAAAGCGTTTTGTATTCGGCACGTAAATCCATCACCGCTTTTAAATTAACTTCGTTGAAAGTTGTAAGCATCGCGGCATTGTGTTGCGCTTGTACCAAACGCTCGGCAATTTTGGCGCGCAGCCTTGTCATCGGCACACGTTTTTCTTCGCGTGCATGCATGTTTACCGAAGTAGTCGAGACAGACGTAGAAGCATTTTCAGCTGAGGAGGTGGTAGAAGAAGCTTGACGCTTGTTCTCAATAAAACCAAGCACATCTTCTTTGGTTAAACGATTATGTTTGCCTGAAGCTGGGATATCACTTAAAGCGAGATCATGCTCAGATAATAAGCGCCTTACTGCCGGGCTTGCTGTTTTCTCATCAACAGCTGAAGTTGTTTTTTCATCAGACGCGGGTGATGGCGTGTGCGCGGGGCGAGCCGCTTTATCAGTATCATGACTTTCGTTAATTAAAGCGAGCAGCTGACCTGATTCAACTGTGTCGCCTTCGTTAAATTTAATATCACCTAAAATACCATCAGCAGGGGCGGGTACCTCCAGTACCACTTTGTCAGTTTCTAAATCAACGATGTTTTCATCACGTTTTACGCTATCGCCGGCTTTTTTATGCCATGTGGCAATAATCGCATCTGCAACTGATTCAGGCAATACCGGTACTTTTACTTCTATAGACATGGGTAATCCTTGTATTAATGAGTTTTGGGACTTAGAGCTTCATCGACCAAAGCTGATTGCTGCTTGGCATGCAATATGGGGCTACCAACTGCAGGAGAGGCAGCAGAATCACGGCCGGCGTAACGCAATGTTTGGGTATCTTGTAAACAATCAAGCATGTTATGTTGCGATGAAAACCATACACCTTGGTTTTTGGGCTCTTCCTGACACCAAACAATATCACATGCATTAGGATATTTGGCTAATTCATCTATGAGCGCTTTTTTTGGAAAAGGATAAAGCTGCTCGATACGTATAATGGCCACATTACCTAATTGATCTTCACGACGTTTTTGTAATAAATCGTAATAAACCTTGCCACAACATAGAATCACTTGAGTCACTTCTTGAGTTTGTAACTCATCTATTTCAGGAATCACCGAATAAAAGCGCCCGTGCGTCAAATCTTCTAGAGGTGAAACAGCAAGCTTGTGGCGCAATAAGCTTTTAGGTGTCATCACAATCAAAGGCTTGCGAAATGCTCTTATGATTTGTCGACGTAATAAATGAAACATTTGCGCCGGTGTGGTTGGTGTACAAACTTGTATATTATGCTGCGCACAAAGTTGCATGTAGCGCTCAAGACGGGCGGAAGAATGCTCAGGACCCTGCCCTTCATAGCCATGGGGCAATAGCATGACCAACCCACAAAGACGACCCCATTTTTGCTCACCTGAGCTAATGAATTGGTCTATTACCACTTGTGCACCGTTGGCAAAATCACCAAATTGCGCTTCCCATAACACCAAAGATTCGGGTGCTGAAGCACTATAACCATACTCAAATGCTAATACCGCTTCTTCAGATAAGACCGAATCAATCACCACAAATGTATCTTTTTTATCCTTGACAATGGTGCTAAGTGGCACATGAATATCGCCTGTTTCAACATCATGTAATACCGCATGACGATGCGCAAATGTCCCCCGTCCTGAGTCTTGACCCGACAGGCGCACCTGATGACCTTCATAAACCAAACTGGCATAAGCCATGGTTTCAGCATAACCCCAATTCATTGGCAGAGTACCCTGGGTCATTTTTTGACGGTCATCCAGTAATTTTTTCACCACAGGATGCAGAGTAAAACCTTCGGGGAGCGTGTGTAATTGGGTTGATAAAGCCGTGATGGTTTCTTTGCTTAGCGTGGTATCAGCTTTAGCAGTCCATTTGGTATGTAGGTAGGGTGTCCAGTCCGTTGAATATTTATCGGCATAATGGTCATGAACAATATCAACAATGGCTTGACCTTTGTCTAAACGGTCACGATATTCATCCATTTTAGTCTGTACTGCGGCTGAGGTGATAATATTTTGCGCGATTAAAGCATCAGCATAAAGCGCACGCAAAGGCTGCATGGCTTTAATTTTTTGATACATACAAGGTTGAGTAACCGAAGGCTCATCAGCTTCATTGTGGCCATGTTTACGATAACAAACCAAATCAAGCACCACATCGCGTTTAAATTTCATTCTAAAATCAAACGCAAGCTTGGTGGCAAATACCACCGCTTCTGGATCATTACCATTAACATGAATGACGGGTGCCTGCACCATTTTAGCGACATCGGTGCAATAAAGTGTGGAGCGCGCATCGAGCGGGTTACTGGTGGTAAAGCCAATTTGATTATTCAAAACAATGTGAATGGTACCGCCTGTGGCATAGCCGCGCGCTTGAGAGAAATTAAATGTTTCCATGACCACACCCTGCCCGGCGATAGCCGCATCTCCATGCACCACCACCGGCACCACTTTATCTTTATGCGTTAAGTTATCGCGCCGCTTTAAGCGTGCGCGCACCGACCCTTCAACCACAGGACCAATGATTTCAAGATGAGATGGATTAAAAGCCAAAGCTAAATGAACCACGGCTTCATTGGTGCGTAAATCTGAGGAAAATCCCATGTGATATTTAACATCGCCGGTACGCTCTGATTTTACCTTGCCTTCAAACTCTTGAAATAAGTCATCAGGCGCTTTGCCTAATACATTGACCAACACATTTAAGCGACCACGATGCGCCATACCGATAATAATTTCTTTCACACCTTTTGCGCCGCCTTGATGAATGATTTCTTTCATCATGGGAATAAATGCATCTCCGCCTTCTAAGGAAAAACGTTTCTGCCCCACATAACGCGTACCTAAATAACGCTCAAGGCCATCAGCAGCTATTAAATCGTCTAAGATGGCTTGTTTTTTGGCTGCATCAAAATGCGTTTGTCCGCGTGTCGTTTCCATGCGCTCTTGTAACCAATTGGTTTCATCACTATTGGAAATATGCATGTACTCAATACCAATACTGCCGGTATAGGTTTCTTTGAGTGCTTGTAATATATCTTTAAGTGGCATTTGTGTTTGACTAAAATAGCCGCCGGCATAAAAGAGTTTTTTGAAATCAGCTTCACTAAGTTTATGATAAGCTAAATCCAAGCTTGGAACGGCAAGACGTTTGGCCATATCAAGCGGGTCAAGGTTGGCAGCATGATGACCAAGCGCGCGATAGGCATTAATTAGATTAGCTACCTGATGCTGTTTATTATCAGGCGTTGAACTTTGAGCAGCAGTTGTGGTCGGTCGCGATAATAAATAGGCGCGAATGGCACGGTGTGATAACGTTTGATCAGACACATTATCAGGCGCTAATGATTTAAAAAAATCTTGCCAATCAGCTGATACTGATAAAGGGTCGGCTAAAAAATCTTCATACAAGGAATCGATATACGCCATATTACCGCCAGATAATGACGAAACACACAATTCATCTTGCAGACTACGACTGCTCATTTATTTTCTCCAAAGGTTAATATCGGCCAATCATTTTTAAAAATTGGTCACGACAATAGGGCATACCAGATAAGTGCTGTATAAGCTTTAAGTTTCTTGAGTTAGCATCTGCTGACGAATTTCACTAATGGCTTTGGTAGGATTCAAACCCTTAGGACACACATTGGCACAATTCATAATGGTACGGCATCTAAACACGCTAAAGGGATCTTTTAATTTATCTAAGCGCTTTAATGTGGCCGTATCGCGACTATCGGCTAGAAAACGCCTCGCCTGCAATAACCCTGCAGGCCCGACAAACTTTACCGGATTCCACCAAAAAGAAGGACAGGAGCTTGTGCAGCAAGCACATAAAATGCACTCGTATAAGCCATCAAGTTTATCACGTTCTTCAGGCGTTTGAAGGCGCTCTTTTGCCGGGGCAACTTCGTTGTTTTGTAAATAAGGCTCGATACGTTCGTACTGCTGATAAAATTGTGTTAAATCAACAGCCAAATCCCGCACTACTGGAAATCCTGGTAGTGGACGAATGGTGATGTTATCGGTATTAAGCTCTGACAATGAGGTGATGCAAGCCAAACCATTGGTGCCGTTGATATTCATACCATCTGAACCACATACACCCTCACGACAAGAACGGCGATACGTAAGTGTTGGGTCTTGCTCAGCTTTAATTCGCTCAAGAAGGGTTAACACCATTGCATCATTTTTAGTGGATACATTGATGCTATAACTTTGCATGTAAGGTTTGTTATCGGTATCAGGGTTATAACGGTATATCGATAAGTGAATGGTTTTTTCGTGCGCCATAATGACTATACCCTCTTAATAAACACGTTCTTTCGGCTCAAATGGCTCGATATGGTGTGGTTTGATATTGACTGCTCTAAAGGTAATATCTTGCTCTTTTTGTGTATCACTTAATTTACAAAGTGTGTGTTTTATCCAATTATCATCATCACGTTTGGTAAAATCTTCGCGACTATGCGCGCCCCGACTTTCGGTACGGGTATGAGCTGAGCGTGCCGTTACATAAGCGGTTGCCATAAGATTATCAAGCTCAAGAACGGCTAAGCGTTCGGTATTAAATACTTGGCTTTTATCTTTAAGATGGGCGTTTTTTAGCTGTGCGCGTAAGTCGTCTAAGCGTTTAAGACCTTCTTCCATGACCTTACCTGTTCGAAAAACACCAAAATCTTCTTGCATGACCCGCTGCATGGCCGCTCGAATCACCGCTGGGCTCTCACCACTGCTCGAATCTTCCCAACGCTGATAACGCACCAATGCCTTATCAATGTCTTCATCAGCCACATAGGGCATATCAGGTAGATGATTTGACTGCCATAATTCGCTGATATGTAAGCCCGCGGCGCGCCCAAATACGACCAAATCAAGCAAAGAATTACCGCCTAAACGATTAGCACCATGTACCGATACGCACGCACATTCGCCCACAGCATACAGGCCTTCAATAATCTCATCTTGACCATGTTGTTGCGTTATAACCTGCCCGTGAATATTGGTAGGGATGCCACCCATACTATAATGACAAGTTGGTACCACCGGAATGGGTTCATGAATCGGGTCAACACCTGCAAATTTTAAAGAAAGCTCACGAATACCTGGCAAACGAGTTTTGATTAAATCAGCACCTAGATGGTCTAATTTTAATTTCACATGATCAAGGCCATCAGGTGCAAAGCCTTTGCCGGCGCGCATTTCAAGTGCCATGGAACGTGCAACCACATCCCGAGATGCTAAATCTTTGACATGCGGCGCATAGCGCTCCATGAAACGCTCACCATCTTTGTTAATTAAATAACCACCCTCACCGCGACATCCTTCCGTTACAAGTGTGCCTGCACCAGCGATGCCTGTGGGGTGAAATTGCCACATTTCCATGTCTTGCAAAGGATAACCGGCGCGTAAAATCATCCCAAAACCATCACCTGTATTAATATGAGCATTGGTGGTGGACTGATAAATACGACCCGCACCACCTGTGGCAAAAATACAAACTCGCGTTTGGTAAAATACAATTTCGCCTGTTTCGATGCATAAAGCCGTAACCCCTGCCACACGACCTTTCGCATCTTTCACAATATCTAGTGCAAACCATTCACTAAAAATATGTGTGTGAGCTTTGATGTTTTGTTGATATAACGTATGTAATAACGCATGACCGGTTCTATCCGCCGCCGCACATGTACGCGCTGCCTGCTCGCCGCCAAAATTTTTAGATTGTCCGCCAAATTGACGCTGATAAATTCGACCATTGTCCATACGCGAAAAAGGCAGCCCCATGTGCTCAAGTTCATAAACTGCTTCAGGACCAGTTTTACATAGATACTCGATACAATCTTGATCACCAATGTAATCTGCACCTTTGACCGTATCATACATATGCCACCGCCAATCATCGGTATCAGCATTACCTAGAGCTGCAGTGATACCGCCTTGCGCTGATACTGTGTGTGAGCGTGTTGGGAAAACTTTGGATAATAATGCGACTTTTAATCCTGAGTGTGATAGTTGTAATGCTGCGCGCATACCAGCGCCACCGGCGCCGATAATGACTGCATCAAATTGATGTCGAGCTATTGCCATATTAATGTCCCCATACAATCATTAAGCACAATAAAAATTGTACAATAAGCCAGGCTAAAACAGCTAACTGCACCGATAAGCGTACGGCAGTACACGTAATATAATCAGTAGTCACCGTCCAAATGCCTATCCAGGTATGCAGTGAAAACGCAATCGCCGCCAAAATAGTGAGTGATTTGATCAGCATACTATCAAAGAAGGTGGACCATTGTATAAAGGTAAGCCCGGGGTGATTAACCAGGTAAGCGATGATGAAAAAAACATACACGGCCAAATATACTGCCGTAACCCGCTGAATAAGCCAATCTTTTAAACCATTACCAGTTAAGCTGGTGATATTTGTTACCATAACCAAATTCCTAATCCTATTGATAATATAGCAGAGGCGATTATTGTCATAAGCGCACTGTTACGGCTTGCATGCAAATGCTCACCTAAACCTAAATCCATTAAAATGTGTCGGATGCCTGCTAATAAATGGTAGGTCAGGGCACTTATAAAGGCGATTAAAAGTAATTTAATCGGTATTTTTTGCATATAATTTTGTAATACCGCGAAATTTGCTGCGCTCTCAAGTGATAAATAAAAAAAATAGCCAATGACCGGCAATAATACAAACAAAACCACACCTGAAATACGGTGTAAGATAGAAGCGATGGCCATAGGAGGAAAAGATAAGGTTGTTAAATCAAGATTTACGGGTCTTTTTTTATTCACTGGATAAGTTTCCTTCAAAAAATTTACACATCATATCAAAACTTAAAAAAGTTGTCTTGTGGATTTGTATGACTTCTTGCAAGACAAACCGCTTAAGCACTATACGATAAATCATAACCGCTTAACGCCCAAGTTTTGGGGTATATTTTTCTAAAAGCGTGGTGCGTGGCGCCAATGGTGGATAACCATATCCCCTATCGGCAATACGCTTGATATTTTGTAAATAAAGCTCACCCCAATCACCTGGTTCAAAGTTAATTACAATGACATTGTGGGTTAGATTAATAATGGATTCAAATGCCTTGCGTTGACATAATAAATGCCCATCAAATGCCACCCTTACTTCTTCTTCCTCCTCGACACCGCCTGATTTTAAGCGTTCAACGAGCAAAGCAATCATTTTTTCGATGGTGTTATAAAGCTTGGCCATTGACATACCCGCCTCAAACATATCTTCCGCCTTAGAAGTCATTAGACGATTACCATAATCATTAATTCTATAAACAAATTCTTGCTCTTGACTTGTTGAACGTACCTCAGGATAAATAACGAGTGGTGGGGTAATCACATCAATGATGGGGCTTAAAATATGCAAGGTGAAATCAGCCCAATGCCACCATAATTGCTGGATATCTTGATATAATTGTAACGGATTATCCTCATACATTGCCTCACGAGCTTTATGTGCTAAATCATTTGTTATACTCGAAAATTCTGCCATAACCCCGACCTATCATTGACGCAATATCATAATTTTAGCTTAAAATAGCTTTTGACACAGCCTTATATTAGCAAAAAAATTAGCAAAGCGATTTATATGTGTAATAAGCAAGTGTGCCTGGGTTACAACTGACACATGCTTTTTGACAGCTGAATTTTTGCTGACAGGTTAACTGACCTTTTTTAACCCAAATATCAAGCATCGGTTGTAATGCTGATAAGGTTAACTGGAATTCGCGCGCAATTTGTTGATTACTCGCGCCTTGATTTATCTTGATGTAGTGCAGGATTTGACAAAGCATAAGGAATGATTCTTTGGAGAAAGATAAGTTAAGCTTAAAACAAATAATAGCAGTATAAACGCCAAACCCAATAACCAAAACGCTGAGCTTAGCGGATGCAGCGTCCAGGTGGCAAGTTGAAAAAACCCAACGGCTACCGCATAGGCCAACAAAAAAGACCAAATAATTGAAAACCACATATAAAAAGCATGCGTTTCTTGGCGAATAGCCGCCATAGTTGATACACAAGGAATGTATAATAAAATAAACAGCAAGTAAGCAAATGCGCCTGCTTGACCTAAAAAATGTTGGGACATGGCGCCATACATGTCACGGCTTAGTGGCTCACTACTCATCATATCGCTAAAAGGATGGCGCAGTGTCTCAACAAAATGCATGATATTGAGTGGTATTGAGTGCCACGCCTCGGCCATACTTGGCCAAAAATGAAAAGAAGAGGTATCTAATATTTGAGGGCTTTGGGTATAGAGTGTATTGAGGGTACCGATGACGACCTCTTTGGCTAACGTTCCACTTAATAAACCCACAGTTGCAGGCCAGTTATCCGTATGAATGCCCAAAGGATGAAAGATTGGCGTTAAAAAACGTCCTGCATCGGCTAAAATAGAATGTTCACCACTGCTGTATTGCACCATACCATGACTCAAGGATAAAGCATTTAAACCACCCAGCAGAATACAAGCTGGTAGAATAATTTTGCCCGCTCGCCAAATAAAGTGGCGCAATCTTAACGCTGTATCGCGATACAAGCGCTTAGATGTCGGCAAATGGTAGGCAGGTAACTCTAGTATCAGCGGGCTATAGTCTCCTCCTAACATTGTTTTTCGCACCATAAAACCGGTTAATACCGCCAAACTTATGCCTATTACATACAAACTAAATACAATATTTTGACCATTATGCTTAAAAAAAGCTGAAACAAACACCGTATAGATGGCCAAGCGTGCACTGCATGACATAAAAGGACTCATAAGAATGGTCAAAATTCTATCACGTTCGGAATCAAGCGTGCGTGCGGCCATGATGGCTGGCACATTGCAACCAAAGCCCACGATCATAGGCACAAAGGCCTTACCAGGTAAGCCTAGTAAACGCATGATTTTATCAATGACAAACGCCGCACGAGCCATGTAACCCGAAGCCTCAAGAAATGATAAGCAAAAAAACATCGCCGCTAACACAGGAATAAAAGTTAAGGTCGTATTAATCCCAACGCCCACTCCATTGGCGACAAAAGCAATGACCCAACCAGGTGCAGCCATAAGTTTTAATATATAAGCGCTGCTCTGCACAAACAAAGTATGAGTAGAGATATCCACAAAATCTTGAAAAATGCCACCCACTTTAATGGCAAATAAAAACATGGCATACATCACGCCAAAAAAAATAGGCAAGGCCATAAAGCGATTTAAAACCACTTTATCAAGACGCGCGGTTATGCTTTCACTGCTATGGTTTTT
>PKDH01000005.1 GCA_002863045.1 Legionella sp. | reverse complement strand
GCCAGAGTTGCCCATAGTAAAGAATGTTATTCGTGTATTACAAAAAACCGGTGTTTTAGACCATTTTGCAGTACAAGAAGGCTTTAAAAATTTAGCTTTGATTTAATAAAGGATTAAAAATGAGTATTGCTATTTCTCATCAAACAACAAGTCATATTCCTTATGATGACACGACTAAACGATTAGTAGCATCCATCAGGAATCGTTTGGAAAAAAGTGACAACTTATTTTTACCGTTAAATAAAACATTAGAATTATTAGATGAATTAACATCTTTTAGCCTTGGACGATTTTTATTGCATAATCGTGGACTAAATGGCTATTGGACATCTTATATTTTTCGAAATAAGCCCTATCCTGATATGCCGGAGCTGGAGTCGTGGTTGTTAAATGAGTCGCTTTATGTCATGGCGCGCGAGCGCTTTTATATCTTTCAAGAAGCGATTAAAAAAAGACTGCACGCCAATATGACGCTAGCTTCTATTCCTAGTGGTTTAATGGATGATTTGTTATTCCTTGATTTCTCTTCTTATCGCAATATCCATCTTGTGGGTATTGATGCTGATTCTGAATCTTTAACGTTGGCACGTCAAAATGCGAATGAACGAGGTTTTACCAATGAGCAAGTTAGTTTGATGCAAAAAGATGCCTGGAATTTAGAAATTAACGAAGCGTTTGATTTGCTTACGAGCAATGGCTTAAATATGTATGAATCTTGTGAAAATAGACTGATTGCATTGTACCGAAGTTTTTATAAAGCATTGAAACCCAAAGGCACTTTACTGATTAGTTTTATTCCCCCACCACCAAACCACATCGAGTCTCTTATTCCTGCTGAGAATTTTCTCAAAGAACGAGCGATTTTTGGTGATATTGTCCAAACTAATTATTTGAATTTTTGCACCGAAGAGAATATGAAAATTCAGCTTCATGCTGCGGGCTTTACAATTGAACACATTCAATACAATCAGCAGGGAATGGCTCCAGTAGTTGTTGCTAAAAAATAATTTGGATGAAGCGTTTTCTTTCGAACAAGGGTATAAAAATCTCATGTCTTTGCTTAAGAAAATTAAGCAGCATTTATAGGATTTTCTTGACTGGGATTCAGTTAATTAAGCGAAATAATACCTGTAAATGATACTCCTCTAATTAAATCGAAGAGTCGAATAATTCTCTGGATAAAAAACTCTATGTTTATCCAGAATATAATCAGGATTGTAGCGATGAAAATATTAAAGGTCTTAATTAATTTAAAAATCAATAAAGTAGTTCAATCTTTTATCGACTATCTGATTGACGCGGGACACTATGTTGTGGTGAATGCACACTGGGTTAACACACAAGCAACATGGATTAATAAATATACGCATAATTTTTCTGTAGTTACCGAAGAGCAATTAAACCAAATTAATGTTGATTATGAATTATATTTAAGCAATAACGGCAAAAGATTGAAAGATAAGTGCATTATTTTAGATTTTGAGTTGCTTGCCGAGCAAATAAATCTATTTTCGTTAATTAGCCAAAATAATAAGCAAAAAAAGATAATCAGTAAGCAAATAATCAACCCATATTCTTTGCAAGATCCTGATTTCTTAGTTTATCTCCATCAAGAATTAACAGAATTATTGATAGATACCATTATTCAACTTTCTAAATATGGAGAGGATGCGTTAATTTCTGTGGCTCAAACTCAAAAAGCCAATCAATTTGTTGCATTACAATCTTATGAGTATGAACTTGTACGTCTGCATGACTATTACCAATCAATGCAGAGTAGCGAAAATGTGTTTTTAGTTGATGACCGTTCTCGGCATATATTGTCACTCAAAAAGAGTCAAAGTTGGCCTTTGTCTTTCATGCAAAAAAATCATTTAGAACTCTTCACACTTTATTTATTGCAATTATTCAATAGTAGAAAGGAAGCAATTTACACGTATAAATGGATGGTTGCTCCTCATAAATTACTTAAATATGTTCCTTGTTATTTTAATGATGATTATCGTTCTTTACTAAATCGTTATCAGAATGCACTTTATAACGTTGTTGAAAATAAGTTTTTTGCTGTGGCTCAATCAGCTACACCTTCTTCTGTTGTGGTTTCCTATGATCAGAAAATCGATGATTTAGATGCGTTGATACTCATTCATTATGATTCACAGTTAGAGCAAATTACCCTAAGTTATCCGCAAGAGCTTCATTTTTTTTCAGCATTGCCGCAGATTGTAGAACAATTTTTGTTAGGGCTGGATTCGTTTATTCAAGGCAAAATCTCTTGGGGTCATTTCCAACAATCTGCTGCGACAGCTTGGCTGATGCCACATAATACTCAAAAAACTTTTCCGCAAACAACGATTCATCGATTGTTTGAACAGCAAGCAGCGTTGTTACCCCATCATATTGCGGTGAATTGTGGGGAAGCGTCTTTAAGCTATCAAGAATTAAATGAGCAAGCCAATCAATTAGCTGCCTGGATTCATGCACAAGGAATTGTTAAAGAACAGCTCATTGTTCTTTATCTGGAACGCAAGGTAGATTTGGTTGTAGCGGTACTGGCTGTATTAAAATCAGGTAATGCTTATGTGCCTTTGGATCTAAAATACCCTAACGAGCGTGTAGCAACCATTATTGAGGATTGCCAGCCTGCTTTAATTTTGACTCACAGCTGTCATTACAAAAAACTGCAACAAATTACCACAAGCACGCCAATGCTTGTATTGGATGCTGCAGCAACAAGCGTGCAATTGCTTTCATTTTCACCAGATAATTTAGCACTAGATGATGATATAAGGCGATTGGCGTATGTTATTTACACCTCGGGAACCACTGGCAAACCCAAAGGCGTTATGATTGAACATAAATCTTTGGTCAATACCATTACTTATTTTGCCGAGACAATTAATTGTACTGCTGCAGATAAATTGCTCGCAGTGACTACGATTGCTTTTGATATCGCGGGTCTTGAATTATACATGCCTTTAATTTGTGGTGGTGAAATCATTATTGCCTCACAGCAAGAAGTGATGGATGCCTCGGGTTTGCTGCAAATTATTGAGGAAAAACAAGTAACAATAATGCAAGCAACACCATCATTATGGAATCTTGTGGTGCAAGCTTTAGGGATTAAAACCTTAGCAATTCGCGCTTTATGTGGGGGTGAAGCATTAAATAACGTTTTAGCTGTGAAATTAATGCAAAAAGTGCAGTGTCTATGGAATGTTTATGGCCCAACTGAAACCACGATTTGGTCTACCCTCAATGTATGTCAGGCAAATAATCCATCTCTTATTGGCAAGCCAATAGCGAACACCGAATGTTATGTATTGGATGAAAATTTGTTCCCATTGCCGGTTGGGGTTATTGGTGAGTTATACATTGGCGGCGATGGCTTAGCGCGTGGATATTGGTGTCAAGCAGAGTTAAGCGCTCAACAATTTATTCATCATTCGCTATCAGCAACACGTTTATATAAAACAGGGGACTTAGTTCGATGGCATCCTGATGGGGCGCTCGAATTTTTTGGTCGTAATGATTTTCAAGTGAAAATTCGTGGACATCGCATTGAGTTAGGTGACATTGAAAGCGCGTTAAATGAATTTACCGGGATACAGCGAAGTGTCGTGTTGGTAAAAACTCTAGAAAATGAAGCGCACATTTCACCAGCCAATCACTATTTGGTGGGCTATTATGTTGCCGATTCTCCAGTAGATGAAGACAAGATATTAACGCATTTAGCAAAAAAATTACCTGATTATATGTTGCCTAATGTGCTGGTTGCTCTAGAAAATATCCCACTTAATTCCAACGGGAAAGTAGATAACAAGGCTTTGCCTTCGCCTAATTTCAATGATTCTGCTTTTATGGCACCTCGAAATGAATTAGAAATTAAATTGTGTGCAATCTGGGCAGAAATTTTAGGTTTGCCTGCGAATCGAGCAAATATTTTAGATGATTTTTTTCGTTTAGGTGGCAACAGTATTTTAGCAATTCAGTTGGTTAATAAGATGAATCAAGCATTGCATTGTGATATTGCGATTCGAGATGTTTTTATAGAAAAAAACATTGCCAATTTGGTTTATCGTGTGGAGCAAAGCCTTGGCGGATTTATTTATAAAGAGTACCAAATTCAGCAGGAGAATAAGGATGCTCTTTATCAATCCTTTCCACTTAATAATGTTCAACAAACTTATTATTGGGGACGATTTGATCATTTTGAATTAAGCAATATTTCTACTCATGTTTATACAGAATTTCAATATGCAGAATTAAAGGTCGAACGATTGCAATATGCCTTCAATCAATTGCTGCAACGACATTTAGCATTAAGAACAGTTTTTTTGGAGGACAGGCAACATTTTTTAGAAGAGGTAGAACCCTATGTAATTAATTACTTCGAATTAAGTACCGAGGAAGAGTTATGCGTTATTCGCCAGCAATTTTCACATAAAGTTTATTCACCAGATACTTATCCGTTATTTGATATTGTGGTCACTAAACTTAATGGAATTTATCTGCTGCATGTAAGCTTTGATGCCATTATTATCGATATGAGTAGCTTTGAAATTCTCTTTACGGAGTGGATTGCGCTTTATAATCATCCTGAACAACCGCTGCCAGTATTGCAAGTTAATTTTCGTGATTACATGTTGCAAGCTGAGCGATTAAGAACAAGTTCATTGTTTGAACAAGCTAAAAATTATTGGCAAAAACATTTGGATGCTTATTATTTAGAAATGAATCTTCCTTTAATCGCGCATCCCAAACAAATTAAGTACCCCCATTTTAAGCGCATTAGTAAAACGATTCCAAAATCAATCTGGGATAGGTTAACTGCCAAAGCACATTGTGCTGGAATCAGTCTTACGGTATTGGTCTTAGAAGCTTATGCGCGTACCCTTTGTTTTTGGAGTGGACAAAAACAATTGGCCGTCAATTTAACTTTATTTAATCGTTTGCCACTGCATGCTCAAGTGAATGACTTGATTGGTGATTTCACGGCTTTAGAATTATTTGCTTATCAGCATAGCGCTTTAGAAACCGTTGATTCAGTGATGATGAAAACGCATCAAAGGCTATTGACGGATATCGAACATAATCTATTTGATGGCATCGACTTCCAAAGATTGTTAAGACAACATCATGCCATTCCTGCAGATACCATCTTATCACCTGTGGTTTTAACGAGTGTATTAGGCGGATCAAATCAAAATAGCTTGTTCCATTTGCCTATGAATGCCTCTTATCAAGGAATTCGCTATGCAATTTCACAAACTTCTCAGGTTTGGTTAGATAATAAAGCTTATGAAACCAATGAAGGATTTGTGGCTGAATGGGATTATGTCGAGCAACTTTTTGCGCCACAAACCATTCAAGCTATGCATGAAAACTATTGTCAGTTGATTGAAGCATTGGCCTTGACCGATTGGCAGAATGAACCATTTCCAACTATTGCCTTGCCCAAACAAAATGTAGAGCTCATTGCTAGCGCAAATCATCACACTCGCACTAAGAGTGAAGCGACCCTAGTAAGTGCTTATGCGCGTTCATTAAGGGTGCCAGGCGCGTTTGAGAAGCCAGCGGTGATTGATTCAGGTAAAAAAGCGCAATTTAGCCATGGTCAATTAGAGGTTGATAGTGAACATTTAGCGGCACATATATTGGCCCTGGGTACTAAGGCATGCTTAATTGCCGTACTCAGTGAAAAAGGCTATACGCAAGTTGTCTCGAGCTTATCTATCATGAAAGCCGGGCATGCCTATTTGCCTTTGCATGTAGATTGGCCCCTAGGCCGGATGGGTGAGGTATTAAAACAAGGTGGTGTGAGGTTAGTGTTGTTGTCTCAGAAGATGGCAGCAGATAAGGCCTTATATGCATTTTTAGCGCAAGAATTTAAAGTACTGATGATTGAGCAGACATTAACCCAAGCGCTCACTTTTTCGGTAGAAAAGCCGCAGGTTCAAGCCGATGATGTTGCCTATGTTATTTTTACTTCAGGCTCTACAGGGAAACCCAAAGGTGTAACGATTAGCCATCGGGGTGCTTTAAATACCATTGAGGCTGTGAATGAACGTTTTGGCATAAGCTCAAAAGATAAAGTATTGGCCTTATCCGAATTAAGTTTTGATTTGTCGGTGTATGATATTTTTGGCCTGTTGCTGGCTGGGGGCTGTGTGGTGTTTCCTGAGCAAGCGCAGACCAAAGAGCCAGGACATTGGTTGTCTTTGATTAAAGCGCATCAAATTAGTATATGGAATACCGTACCGCAGCTTGCAGGATTATTGGTTGATGAAGCAGCAGTTATTCTGCCCTCACTGCGTGTGTTTTTACTAAGTGGAGATTGGATACCAGTGTCGCTGCCTCAAAAGCTTCAACAAAGTTGTCCTAATGCAGCCATTATGAGTTTGGGTGGGGCAACAGAAGGCAGTATTTGGTCGATTTGGTATCCCATAGAAGTAGTGCATGCAAATTGGCGCAGCATTCCTTATGGCATAGCGATGCCCAATCAAAAGATGTATGTGCTTAATCCTGATGGGGCGCATTGCCCGGTAGGAGTTATGGGTGACATTCACATTGGCGGCATGGGTGTTGCCTTGAATTATTGGGGGGATGAGCTAATGACAGCGCGCCAGTTTTATACTCATCCCAAGCTCGGTAAATTGTATCGCACCGGGGACTTGGGGCGCTGGCATAAGAATGGCTATATGGAGTTTTGTGGCCGCAATGATCATCAAGTGAAAATTAATGGATATCGGGTTGAGTTGGATGAAATTACCGCCAAAATAGAGCAACTCAAAGGTGTGGAAAAAGCGGTTGTTAGCATTCAAAAACAAGAAGAAAAAGCGCATTTGGTGGCTTATTTATTGCCAGAAAGCCGCAAGCAAGACAACCACTTCGATAAAGAGCTTTTCAAATTAGAGCAACATGGCTTATTAAATGGTAAGCGCATTGTTTACCACTTAGCGCAACCAATTTTAGTCAGCCATCCCAATCGCCGTAAAAGTTATCGGAATTTTACGGATGTAGTTATTGATACCGCAGTAGTGCAAAAAATAGCTCAGAGCAGTTTACTCATGGAAGGCGAACGTCAATACAATCCCGACCAGATAACGATTCAATCCTTAATGCGTATCCTCGCAAGCATTGCAGGGCAGCAAGTGGCCAATAGAGTTTTACCAAAGTACCAGTATCCTTCTGCTGGAAGCTCCTATGCCGTGCGTTGTTTTGTGGCGGCTCATGATAAATTGCAGGATTTAGGGCCTGGCTTATTTTATTATCATCCGCTGCAACAAGCCTTATGTGCGATAGATTCACAACTAACTTCAACACAGCTTGAATTTCACTTTGTTGCCCATTGGCCTGCAATTGTGCCATTGTACGCTGAGTCATCTAAAAAGATGGCCTTCATTGAGCTTGGCCATATGCTGCACTTAATGAGCTTAGCCATGTTAGCAGAAGGTTTTTCTTATGAAATTTCCATAGAAGATAAGGTCTTAGATAGTGAAAACCACTTATTGGCCAAGGTGATATTAACCAGTGCCCCGGTTTCTTTTCCAGAGTCAACATTTCAATTTAAATATTTGCTTAATAAAAATCAGAGCTATGTCGATGAAACTCAAAGTGTTGTTTTAGACCTTCAAAAGCTTTCCATATTTGCGCAAAGCAGTGAATTTGGTCAATTGTTGCGTGTAGGTCAATTAATGATGAGCGCAGATGGAAAGGATTCCTGGCAAAATTATCTAATGGCGGGTTATGCATTTCAAGCAATCAGTCAGTCTTTATATACTCACAATATTGGCAGCTGTACGCTAGGCTTTACGCCTTATGCTGGAGCTTTATATACCATGGTGTTAGGCAGTATTGATGCCAAAGAACAAGAAAAATCAGCAAGTACACCGCCAAGTGTTTCTTTACAGCAATTGATTAATCAAGCGTTGTGCCATTCATTGCCTGATTATATGTTGCCGAATGCTTATGCTTTATTGGATGCCTTATCTTTGAGTGCTAATGGAAAATTAGCCACACATCAACTGCCTGAAATTAAGATAAAAAGTGAATATCAAGCTCCAGAAACAGAGCTTGAGGTGAATATGGCAAGCATTTGGGCCCGAGTTTTGTCTGTACCTCTTAGCTCAATTGGTCGCGTCGATAATTTTTTTGCTTTAGGGGGAAATTCATTGTTGGCGATGCAATTAGTAAGGCAATTAAATCGTGAATTGAAACTTAATATGAAATTAACTGATTTGTACCAATATAGCACGTTGAGTGATATTGCCAGGCGTTTTTCTCCGGTACAAGAGCTGCGTGAAGAAGGGGTTATTTAATGAATTCAATACGTTTGTTATATCAACTGCAAGAGTACCGTATTCTACTTTGGAAAAGCCCTGAAGGTCATTTGGCCTTTAGTATCGATAAGAGTATTGGTTTTCCGCAAAAATTAAAGGAACAAGTAACAAACTATAAAGCGGCGTTATTGTTTTTGTTGGAATACAATGACATTTACTCTGAAGAACAGGCTAAAAACTGTGGTTTTTATAAGATACCTGAGTCGTTAAACAAGCAAGTATTGCAAACGATTCAAAAGGGAATGTATTTACAAACTACTTTAGAGGCACAAAAAGCTACCTATACGGTGCCCTTGCTTGTCTTGTTTAAACAAGCTAATGCATCTGTATTAAAGCAAGCAATCCAACAAATGGTGAATAAGCACCCAATTTTGCGCATGCAGATTGTTGATAATTTTTGTTATGAAATTCTTCCAGAAAACAGCCTAACAATTAAAGAATCAATGATTGGTTCGCAGCAAATTACGAAAGTTTGTGAGCAACAAGCACAAAGAGCTTTTGCTATGGATGGTCAGGCATTGATTCATGTGGAATTGATGGCTATCAGCGACACCCAAGATTATTTAGTTAATTTAACGCATCATCATATGCTTTCGGATGCTTATTCAGCAGATTTGATGATTAACGAGCTGGTAGCTCACTATCAAGAAATCAGTCAAGGGATTGTGGCGAACCATGAACGTATATTTCACTATTTTGATTACACCTGTTTTCAAGAGTATGCCTTGCATACAGAACCTTACCAACAAGCAATTCGGCAACTAGCCCAACAATTAGATAATGCCGAACCTTTGAATTTGTTAGCGCGTAATTCTATTTTAGAAGATAATTCGGCCGGATTTTATGAATTTACATTAGATAAATTGATGTATCAAAAAACGCAGCAGCTGGCTTTTGAGCATGAAGTCAGCGTGTATTCCTTATTATTGACTGCACTTTACCAAGTATTAAGTACGTACTCTGGGGGGCAGACTAACTTTCCAATTACTCTAACAGTTGCCAATCGCTTACCCGAAATGAACCAGGTTATTGGCCCATTTATCAATACATTACCCCTAATTCCTGAGTATAAAAAAGACGAAACAGTTTTATATCATGTGAAAAAAATTCACGAATCGATTTCCTTTCTTAATGCGTATCATCAAATCAATATGGATGTGTTGGCACAACATTTAAAGCGTAGCCATGAGGATATACCTGCTTTGCTGCATGTATTGTTTACATTTCATAACTTTAAGCAAGTACTAAAGCCAGAAGTAGAAGAATGTGCGCAAGCTATTTTATTACCTGATTGCTATGAGAAATTTGGTATATCGATTATTGCCAAACAATGCCATGAAAGTCTCTCTTTTACAGTCACTTATTTAAACAATCGTTACGACAAAGATTATATAAAATATTTATTTGACAGTTTTATTCATGTATTAACCAAGTATGTTAAGGGTGCTTGGCAACAGACAATTTCCTCCATTGATTTACTTGATGAGCATGCATGGTCACGAATTGTTGGCCAATTCAATCAGACCCTAGCACCTTTCCCGCAGCAAAAAACCATTAATCAACTTTTTGAAGAACAAGTAGCGCGCACGCCAGAGCATCTGGCTGTTGTGTATGAACAAACGCGTTTAACTTATAGGGAGTTAAATAGTCGAGCAAATCAGCTGGCTTATTATTTACGCGAACGCTATGTTTTAAAGCCAGATAAATTGGTTGCTCTTTGCTTAGATCGCTCAGAGCACATGATTATCAGTATTCTTGCTATCTTAAAAACGGGAGCGGCTTATGTACCTATCGCTCCTGATTTTCCCCAAGCACGAATTGAATACTTGGTTCAAGACACGCAAACACCTTTTCTTTTAACAACACAAAAACATCAATCTTGCTTAACGTCTTTTTTAACCCTACCCATCCATGCCGTAGATGAGACAAATTTTCTTCAACAGCTAACGCATCAATCCTGTGCAAATCTTCCTGCGCAGCATGGCAGCGAGCATTTGGCTTATGTCATTTATACCTCAGGCACGACAGGTCAGCCCAAAGGAGTCATGTTAGAGCATCGTGGTGTTGTAAATCGTATTCATTGGATGAATAAACAATATCCATTGAATGAGAATGATAAAATCATTCAAAAAACACCTTATGTGTTTGATGTTTCTGTTTGGGAGCTATTATGGGCGCACTGGTATGGTGCTTGCCTGGTTTTTGCAAAGCCCGAAGGCCATAAGGATGCTGATTATCTTTATAAATTAATGCGCCAAGAAGACATAAGCATTGCCCATTTTGTTCCGTCGATGCTTGGTGTATTTATGGACGATCTAGACTTACGTTCGGGTGAGATTCCTAGTTTACGGATGATTTTTTGCAGTGGGGAGGCACTGAAATTAGCGCAAGTAAGACAGGTCCATGCCTTATTAGCAAACACTGAGATTCATAATCTGTATGGCCCGACTGAAGCTTCTATCGACGTGTTATATGCCGATTGTAACGATAAAAATATATCTGAAATTGTTATTGGCAAACCCATAGACAATACCACAGCCTATATCCTCGATGAGCACATGCATCCCTTGCCGTTCTTTGCTTTGGGTGAACTTTATATCGGTGGTGTGGGATTAGCTCGTGGTTATTTAAATCGTACTGAGTTGACGCAAGCGCGCTTTGTTGCCAATCCATTCCAATCAATAGAGCAAAAAGCCGTGGGTTACAACAATCGTTTGTATAAAACAGGCGATATAGTGAGCTTATCTCCAGATGGTTCTATGACTTATCATGGCCGCAATGATCATCAAGTGAAGCTTCGGGGTCATCGAATTGAGCTTGGAGAAATTGAGCAATTGCTGCTTGAATATCCTGGCGTGAAGCAAAGCGTGGTGGTGGTCAAGCAACATGCGGGGCAAGTGCATTTGTGTGGTTATTATGTGAGTCATCAAGCACAAGATGAACCGACGTTGTTAGGCTTTTTATCAAGTCGCTTACCTGAATACATGGTGCCCACGCGCTTGGTGCATTTAGCGGCCTTACCCTTAACTGCGAACGGCAAATTGGATTTAAAAAATCTTCCTGAGCCAGAGGCGGGTCACGGGGGTGATTATGCATTACCTACGACACAGTTAGAGCAGCAATTAAGGGCCATATGGTCAGAGGTATTAGGGCTTAAAGAAGAGGCGTTGAGTGTTCATGATGATTTTTTCCGCTTGGGTGGCGATAGTATTATCAGTATTCAATTAATAAGTCGTTTGCGCCAACGCTTGCAGGTTCAAGTAAGTGTGAAGGATTTATTTAGTTGCCGCACGATACGTGGCTTGCATACGAAACTTTTGGAATGTTCTGCTTTGCCGTTGAATGCCGCCGCCCAAGGCGAGCAAGGATTATTAAGCGGGGCGGTAGATTTACTTCCCATACAACGCTGGTTTTTTGCCCAAGATTTTGTGAAAGGGATGCATTGGAATCAATCTTTTTTAATCAAAACTCCTATGTTGGATGTGGCGCGTTTGCGTTCTTGCTTGCAGCAGTTGGTGTTACATCATGATGCTTTTCGTCTTCGTTTTAGGGAACAAGCGGGCGTGATAACGCAGTATTATGAGGCACACTCTGTGCCTGTAGAGCTACAGCTATTGGATGTCAGTAGTTTAGATAGGGCGGCTTTAGAGGCGCAAATGACGCTATGGCAGTCTGGATTTAATTGGGCGGTTGGGCCTTTGTATTGCTTTGCTTATTTGCATGGTTATGCTGATGGGAGTAGCCGGATTTATGTCGCCATGCATCATTTATTGGTCGATGCGGTCAGTTGGCGGATTTTGGCCGATGATTTACACACGCTTTATGAAGGTCGGTCTTTGGGTGATAAAGGCAGTAGTTGCCGGCAATGGGCAAGCGCCTTGCGGGATTATGCCCAACATCATGAAAAAGAGAGGGCTTATTGGCAGACAGTGCTTGCTGATTTAAAAGAGCTGCCTGCTTTAGAGCGCCAAGTCAAGCTTAGTGTGGCAGAGCTGGAATTAGACGAAGCATTGACGTGCTATTTATTAAGACAAGCTAATAGCGCTTATCATACCCAAATCAATGATTTGTTGCTCACCGCCTTGGCGTATGCCTTAAAAGAACTGAGTGGTGAAGCAGTCCATCATGTGACTTTGGAAGGTCATGGTCGTGAAGATATTGTGGCTGCCATTGATGGGACGCGTACGGTGGGATGGTTGACAAGTTTATATCCGGTTCGACTTGAATTGGGTCGTGATTTAGGACACAGCATTAAGCGCATCAAAGACACTGTACGCCACATACCGAATAAAGGCATTGGTTATGGGGCATTGGTGGGTTATGCCACGTCTAAGATGCCGGTGATTAGTTTTAATTATCTAGGGCAGTTTGAACAACAGTCTCAATTTTGGCATATAACAGATGAGTACTCTGGACAAGCCATGCATCCTGATAATCAGGAGGCACATCGCATCACCTGTTTTGGCGGGATTCATCAAGGTCGGTTAAGAATGATCTTTAGAACTCAATTGCACCAAGCATTAACGGATAGCTTAGCGTTAGCTTATAAGCAACAACTCTTGATGATTATCGAGCATCAGCGTTCTTTAACCCGTAGTTTTTTAACCCTAAGTGATATACATCATTGTCTGAGTGCTCGCAGTTTGGATAAAGTGCAGCAGGACCAAGAACTAGAGGGTATCTATTTGGCAAATAGTTTGCATCAAGGTTTTATTTATCACTCCATGAGTCAAGGACAAAAAGATGAAGCCTATCGTATGCAAATTGTTTGGTCTTACGCTTGTGAGGTGAAAATTGAACTGTTGCAACAGGCATGGCGTCTAGCGCAGCAGCGTTATCCTAGTTTGCGTTTGCGCTTCTTAATAGAAGAAGAACTTGTGCAGGTTATTGATAAAGTAGGTCACTTGCATTGGCAGTTTATTGATTTGAGTCAGGATAAAGAAAAGCAAGAGCGCAAAATACAACAGCTTATCCAAGAAGATAGACAAAAATCCTATGATTTGACGCAAGGAAGCTTATTTAGGCTTAAGCTTATCAAACAAGATGCGACTCATTACACCTGTATCTTTAATGCACACCATGCCATTATTGATGGTTGGAGCGGCCCATTATTACTTGGATTTGTCCATGAAATGTATATGAAGTTGCTCCATCAAGCGTTAACAAGTGTTACGGTAGATACAGCTTATGCTCAAGCGCAGTATTTTTTACAAGTCCAAGAGCTAGAAAATCGCTCGTTTTGGCAGCAGTATGTTGCCCAAATCGAAGATAAAGCGGATTTAAGTTATCTTTTGCTCGAGCGTAAAAAACAGCTTAAATTAAGCGACTACAAATACATCACTCATCAAGTAGAACAAACTATATGCATCAATGCAGAGCGTTTTCAATGCATCAAAACGCTGAGTCAAAAGTATGGTATTACTTTCAATGCAATTCTACTTTATGCTTGGCATAAAGTAATACGTATTTATGGTAATGGTACACAAACTGTAGTAGGTACTATTGTTTCAGGAAGAAATCTACCGATTGACTATGTGGAGCACTCTGTCGGTTTGTATATTAATACGCTGCCGATGATAGTGAATCACAGTCAACATGATGATCTGAGTGTGCTGGATGCACTTCGTCATGTGCAAGAAATGTCTAATGAAATAAGTCAACGAAGTGCAATGAGTCTGGCTAAATTGCAGAGCCAGGGCGAGCGTTTATTTGATTGTTTGTTTATGTATGGAAATTACCCAAATTTAGCCGTGGAAAACCCAGAAAAGTACTTGCCGTTTAACATACAAAGTACTTTTGAGAAGCGTGACTATCCTTTATCGCTTGCTGCAGATGAAGAAGAAAATCAGCTGAGAATTAAACTGACTTATGCCAGTGAACTATTTGATTCATCACAGGTGATGCAATTATTGACTACTTTGAATTATTTATTAGATCAAATTGCCGGCAATCCTTTGCAAAGAGTGGCTGAATTAAATTATGTGGCATGGCCATTGCCAGAACCAAGTAATCTGCCTGGTTTATCACAGACGTTTATGGATTATTTTGAAAAACAAGTTTCTTTATACCCTGAGCGAACAGCCTTGGTTTATGAACAGACTCAGCTTAATTATGCTGAATTAAACCAACGCGCTAATCAGTTAGCACATTATATTCGTCAACAAATTGTGCCTGAAAAAGACAGTTTGATTGCAGTGTGTTTGGAAAAAAATGAGTATTTAATCATCGCACTATTGGCAGTTTTGAAAGCGGGTAGTGCCTATCTTCCGATAGACCCTGCCATGCCTAAACAACGGATGCTACATGTGTTGAAAGACAGCCAAGCGAAGCTTGTTTTAACGTGTAAGTCAGTGAAGCATACATTTGCACACGCCATATTATTGGATGATCCTAAGCATGCTTTAGTGATAGCCCAGCAAGCAACAAGCAATTTGAATGCTTCGTTAAAGCCAGCTGATTTGGCTTATGTCATTTATACATCAGGTACGACAGGACATCCCAAAGGCGTAATGATTGAGCACGGCACTTTTCTACAGACTTTAGTGTCAATGCAAGCAAAATATTTTCCTGACCGAAAGCCACTCAATACCTACAGTATGACCCATTGTGTATTCGATATCTTTGGCTTGGAATATGGTTTGCCTCTGTTAACAGGGGGCAAAGTAGAATTAGGTCATCCCTTATTCAATACATTAGATTGTCGCTCATTTGACTTTATTCAAATGACGCCTAGTGTTTGTGAGTTAAAGTTAGATGCTTTACAGCATTGCGATGCCACCACTTTTTTAATTGGGGGTGAAGCACTTGCCGCAGAATTACTCGCAAAAGCATTAACTAAAGCTCATGCGGTGATTCATGTTTATGGTCCTACAGAAACAACCATTTGGTCTACGGCAAAAGTATATTTTGAGCACGATACAACACCACTAAGTATTGGTAGGCCGCTTCATTTTGAATCTGTTTATGTATTAGATGATTATCTAACGCCAATGCCAATAGGGGCGGTTGGTACACTTTATATTGGCGGGGCGTGTTTGGCTCGTGGGTATTTGAACCAACCTGATTTAACGGCGCAACACTTTATTACACATCCATTATACAAGCGATTATATAAAACAGGGGATCTTGCTAAATGGTTGCCAAATGGTGAGCTGGCATTTATAGGACGCAATGACTTTCAAGTAAAAATAAGAGGGCACCGTATCGAATTAGGGGAAATCGAATCGGTATTGCGTTTGCATCCCCAGGTAAAACAAGCTGTGGTGCTTGAGTGTGAGCAAAATTTAGCAGCTTATTTTACTGGGTCTGAAGGGGTCGTTGAAATGCAACTCCATGCCTTTTTAAAAGAACAACTACCGGATTATATGTTGCCACAGACCTACATGCAGCTCGAGCAATTTCCGCTAACGGTTAATGGTAAATTAGACAGAAAAGCGCTGCCTAAGCCGAATTTAACCCAACGTGCAGGTTATGCGCTGCCTAGTACCGCACAAGAAAAATTATTGGCTGGTTTATGGGAAGAAGTATTGGGTATCAGTAACGTTGGTGTGGAGGATAATTTTTTTGATTTGGGTGGTCATTCTATCTCTTTAATCAAGCTCTTTAGTAAATTACCTGAAGCAATCAAAGCACAAATTACAGTATTGGATTTATTTAAATTTCCTTCAATTAGCGCGCTGTTGGGGTATTTAGCTAAAGACAAAAATTCTCATGAATTCGAGCAGAAAAAAATACGTTCGTCTTTAAAAGAAGATGATATAGCGATTATCGGTATGGCGGGACGTTTTCCTGGCGCTGATGATTTAGAAACATTTTGGCTTAATTTACAAACTAGTAAGGAAGCAATCACTTATTATTCGCGGGAAGAATTATTCGAGCAAGGATTAGATCATGCCTTAGTAGACCATCCCAATTATGTTAAAGCACAAAGTAAATTAAGTGATATCAAGTGCTTTGATGCTGAGTTTTTTGGTTACACTGCTGCTGAAGCAGAAATTATGGACCCTCAGCATCGTTTGTTAATGCAATGTGCTTGGCATGCCTTGGAAGACGCGAATTACAATCCACATCATTACGCGGGGGATATTGGGCTTTTTGCGGGTTGTGGACAAAATAATTACTTTAATGATCATGTTGTACCAAACCAAACGCACAGCGATGTATCACGACAATTCCAATTAATGATTCATCAACAAGCCAACTTTTTGTGTACCAAAATAGCTTACAAATTGAATTTGACTGGGCCGGCAATCACGATTCAAACAGCATGCTCGACTTCTTTAGTAGCAGTGCATCAGGCCTGTTTGGCGTTAAATGCTGGAGATTGTGATATCGCATTAGCAGGTGGTGTATCTATCGGGCAGTTAGAAAAACAAGGTTATTTGTATCAACCAGGCTTAATCTTTTCACCTGATGCCAAATGCCGTGCATTTGATGCCCAAGCTCAAGGTACTTTTGAAGGTCAGGGTGTTGGTTTAGTTGTACTAAAGCCATTAAATAAAGCCCTAGTGGATGACGATTTTATCTATGCGGTGATCAAAGCCTCAGCCATTAACAATGATGGTCAGCGGAAAATTGGTTTTACTGCCCCAAGTCCTCAAAAGCAGGCCGAGGTCATTGCACTGGCGCAACAACGTGCCGGATGCTCACCAGCTACCATAACCTATATCGAAGCCCATGGAACAGGAACTGCCTTAGGTGATCCTATTGAAATTGAAGGATTAGCTCAGGCCTTCAAAGAATCAAGTAGCGCACCTAACTCCTGTGCTATTGGCTCTGTGAAAACGAATATAGGACATTTGGATGTGGCCGCAGGTATTGCCGGGCTAATAAAAACGGCTTTGTGTCTTCATCATAAACAGTTAGTGCCTACTTTGCATTATCAGTCTGAGAACAGCAAAATTAACTTTGCTGACGGTCCTTTTTATGTCAATACTATTTTAAAATCCTGGGTTAAAGATGATTGCCCACGGCGTGCGGGAGTTAGTGCTTTTGGTATTGGTGGAACCAATGCTCATTTAATCTTAGAAGAAGCGCCTATTGAGGCAAAACAAAAAAGAGCGTCTCCGACACTTTATCCCTTTGCCAAGACAGAATATTGGTTGCCTGCTCGAAAAGATAGAAGCGTTGCCATCCCATCCGCTCAAGCTAATCGCCTTATTGTTCGCGACCGAGAACAGCTCATCAGCATTTTACGACAGCTTTGGACGGCCCTATTGGGCTTTGACTCATTCAAAAATCATGAGGATTTTTTTGACTTAGGTGGTGATTCACTGGCTGCAGTGCAGTTAAGCGCACAGCTAGAGCGACAATTAGGCGTAAATCTGCAATTAGTCTCCTTAAATCGCATAACTATTGAGAGTTTAATGACATTAATTGACAAAGAAAGCAACAAGCCTGTTGTACCGCAATCGCCTGTTGTTTTGATTCAACCTGGTAAAGTCCAGCAAAACAGCGAGCCATTTATTCTAATCCATCCAATTGGAGGGGATGTTTATTTTTATCGTGATCTTGCTAAAGCATTACCAGAAAGCCAAACGGTGTATGCTTTGCGTTCGCCTTTATTGGATGGTGGTACGCCCTTTGCCAGTATTGAATCTATGGCGGCTGCTTATTTAAACTCTTTACAAGCGTTTGGCCTCAAACCTCCTTATATTTTAGGTGGCTCATCTTTTGGTGGGGCGGTAGCAATTGAAATGGCTAAGCAATTAGCGCAATCAGGACAATCAATTCCATTGGTTGCACTCATTGATACACCTGCCTATGCGAATTTACCTAAATTAATGAGTCAAGAAGAGATTCTTATATATTTGACGCAGCATGGATTAGGTAATTTACCTATTTCGTTGTCTGAATTAGCGGCACAAAATACTCTGGAACAGAAAATAGCTTTTATTGCAAATCGAGCAAAGGATACTGAGTTAAAAGAATTATTATCAACTGAGTTTTTGCCACAATTCTTGCGCACTTGGCAACATCATGGGCAGCTTTTGCAGCGCTATCAACCAGAACCTTATTATGGTGCAGTACTCTTTTTTGCGCATAGCGAGAAGATTGATGATTTTCCACCCCATCAGGAACAGTATTGGCAAAAATTGGTTCATGGGCCTTTTAAACATATAGCTGTTCCTGGAACGCATATTACGATGAATGCTGCACCTAATGTACAAGTGATAGCAGATGCTCTCGTATTTGAATTGAAACAGCGATACCATAGCCCGGAATTATTGGGTGAGGTTGAAAAGGTATGATTGCATTACATCAATTGGGTATGGCTTATGGTCAACGACTTCTTTTTTATGATGTAAGTTTGAATCTTAATTCAGGGAAAAGTTATGCTTTAGTGGGCGCTAATGGGTGCGGAAAATCAACTTTTTTTCGGCTTATTACTGGAGAAGAAGAGTTAACTTCCGGGGAAATTATGATGCCCAAGGATGCCACAATCGGCTGGCTAAAGCAGGATCAATTTCGTTATGAAGATACTTTAATCAAGGATATCGTTTTACAAGGAAAACCAGCGTTATGGCAGGCTTTGTCAGAACGTGAAACCTTATTGGCAAGTGATACTTGGGATGATGCTAAAGGTTTTCGTTTTGCAGCGTTAGAAGATGTGATTGCACATCATAATGGTTATACGGCGCAAGCAGAGGTCGAAACAATTTTATTAGGTTTAGGAATCGCTAAAGATTATCTGCAAAAACCACTAAAGGCCTTGTCTGGGGGCTATAAATTACGTGTTTTATTAGCACAAACTTTATTTCAACACCCCTCTATTTTATTACTCGATGAACCTACGAACCATTTGGATATTTTATCCATTCGTTGGTTGGAGAAATATTTAAAAAATGAATATCAAGGCTTGGTTATTTTTATTTCTCATGACCTAGAGTTCATTGATAATTTATCAGATTATATTTCAGACCTTGATTATGGAGAAATCAGACAATATCGCGGCAATTATGCGCGATTCTTGCGTGAAAAAGCACAGCTTGAAGAGCAAAAAAATCTTGAAAAGAAAAGTGCTGAAGCAAAGATTGCGGACATGCAAAAATTTGTTGACAAATATAAAGCCAAAGCTTCTAAGGCGGCACAGGCACGGTCGCGAATGAAGATGATTGAAAAAATTGAAATTCCTGATGTGAAGCATTCATCCCGAGTTGCACCCCATTTTCATTTTGTTCCAAAAAAGATATCTGGAAAACATGTGATCAAAGCGGAACACTTGAGTAAATCGTTTAAGAATAAAAGTTTATTTAAACACCTTGATTTTAAAGTAGACCGTGGTGAGAAAATAGCAATTATGGGGGTTAACGGCATTGGTAAGTCAACGTTAATTAAAATTTTGACAGGTATGGTGCAAAGTGATGAAGGTCAAGTCATTTTAGGACATGAAGTACGTATGAGTTATTTTTCTCAAGATCATCACGAGCTACTGAATCGACATGTCAGTGTATTGCATTGGTTGGTTGATGTGGTTAGTGGTGTGACAGAACAACAGATACGTAAAGTACTGGGACAAATGCTGTTTGTGAAAGAAAATGTGGACAAAGATATTTTGTCGCTAAGTGGTGGTGAGGCTGCTCGACTGTTGTTAGCTAAGATTATTTTGGAGTCACCCAATTTGTTGATTCTTGATGAGCCAACCAACCATATGGATTTGGAAACCATTGAAGCTTTGGCGCAGGCTTTAGTTCAGTATAACGGAACGCTTGTGTTTGTCAGTCATAATCGACATTTTGTTGACAAAATCGCCACGAGAATTTTATATTTTGATTCGCAAACGGCTGTGCGTGATTATAAAGGTTGTTATGCTGAGTTTGCTCAACGTTATATGGAATAAGTGTCACTTTTAATCATCCTCTTAGAAGCATCATTTTGAAGGAGTGGTAATGCAAAACCGATTTTTACCGTGGTTATTTTTGTTGTCATTAGTCAGTACTTGTGCTGAGGTAGATATTTCAGTACCAGGGTTTCCACAGATTGCACAATTTTTTAATGTCTCTGAAAGCGTTATTCAAGCAACGATTACTTATAATTTCTTAGGTTATTTTCTTGGTGCTTTGCTGTATGGTCCTTTGTCTGATAGCTTGGGCCGAAGAAAGATGATGTTATTTGGAAATGCCATTTTATCAATTGGTGCGGTGGGTTGTTTTTATGCGCCAAGCATCAATTTTCTTTTAATGTCTCGATTTATTCAAGGAATTGGGGCGAGCACTTCAGTGGTATTGGTATTCACCATGATTGCTGATTTATATAAAGGTGAACAGGCGATGAAACTCATCGGCACGATGAATGCGGCATTATCCATCATCATGGCTTGCGCACCTTTGCTTGGCGGTGTAATCAATCAAGCTATTGGTTGGCGAGGTAATTATGGCAGTGTGGCCGTGTTTAGTGTGTTCGTTTGGATTTTATTATTGTTTTTCTTACCAGAATCAAAAACTCATTTGCATCGCTTTAATACCAAAAAAATGCTGGACGATTATAAACACTTGATAACCAGTCCCCAATTTATTACAGCATCTATGGTTCCAAGCTTATTATTCGCTGCATATATGTCTTATATAGTAGGCAGTGCTTTTTTATACATCGGAACATTTGGCCTAACCACATTAACTTTTGTGGTACATCAGGCCATTATTGTGGCTTCGTTTGCAATAACCAGTATGTATGCTAGCCAAATTATCCCGCTACTTGGTGCAAATAAAACGGTAAAATATGGTGTCGCTTTAAGCTTTATTAGTATTTTAATTTTTGTAGCGTTGAGTGCTGAAGGTATAAGTTCAGCCTATTTGACAACGTTATTGATGTCATTATTTGGAATAGGTTTCGCTGCCTGCTATCCAATAATTTTTTCTAACTCTTTATCCATTTTTCCTGCACTACAAGGACCTGCTTCTTCATTGATTATGGGGTCTAGAGCTTTGCTCGTTTCCGTTTCTACGGCGATTACCAGTTATTTGTATAATGGACATTCCTTTATGTTAGCTTTGTCTGTTTTCTTTGGCGTGATTGTAGCAAGTTTGTTTGCTTTAAGTTGGTTAAATGCGAATCAACCTGCAGAGCGAGTACCGGCGTGATTTTAAGCGAACATTGTTCACCCGCTCAATGCTCAGTCATTGGCGGGACGGTTGCATATCAAATAGCTAATGAACACGCTACTGGATTACCGCTGATTGTGGTGCATGGTGGGCCAGGAACGCCCCACAATTATTTAACATCTCTAGCATCAATTTTGCCTGATAAGCCAATCGTCTTTTATGATCAACTTGATTGTGGTTTGTCTACTAAAACGCATAATCCTCAGTGGTGGAATATAAAGCGTTTCGTCGATGAGATTGAACAGTTAAGGCAGCATTTAGGGCTTCAGCAATTTAGTCTTTATGGTCATTCAGCCGGCACAATGTATGCTTTTGATTATGCTTTAGCTTATCCTGATAAACTTGTTAATCTTGTATTGGCTTCACCTGTATTGAGTGTGAACACGTATTTAGCCTCTATGCAGAACTTACTTGCTACATTTCCTGAAAACATTCGAACAGCTTTTGTTGAAGCGATAGAGCAGAATAAAATGGACGCAGTGGCGTTGATGGAAGCAACAGCGTATTTTGCCGAGCATCATTTATGTCGTTTATCTGTTTGGCCTGATGAAATATTTGAATCCTCGGTGAACACCAATATTCAATTACGTAATCATATGTGGGGATGTAATGATTTCATGGTAAGTGGCGTTTTGAAAGATTACGAACGCATGCCCTATCTCTCTGAGTGTAAAGTGAGAACATTAATAACAGTTGGCGAATATGATTTTATTTCTCCAGCTACTTGTAAAACCTATGCAGAATCAATGGATAATGCCAAATTAGTCATTATTCCGGATGCTTCCCATAATTCTCATTTAGAACAGCCCAAGTTGTATTCAGATGCTTTGCAGTTATGGTTACGATGATTAAAAATTTAAATTTACCTCTTGATGATTACGCATAATTTAAAAGAGCTGATAAGCTTAAATCATGTTAAGTTAGAACTTAAGCAACTACGTGCAACCAAAACCTTTGTTATCGTTAGCTGAAATCAAAGCGCTATTAGAAGATTTACCATCCTCTGCTTTATCTAATAAAACACAGGTAAATTTGCAATTTGAATGGACCGGCTCGCCCGATATAAGTCAATATTTAGCCAAGTTAGCTCAGGGTCAAGCGCATAAGCTTCACTTTTCATCTAGCGATATTATGACCCTATGGGCCGATGGCGTTTATATCGGCCAGGGTTCGTTTAAAACAGATGAGGCAGGGAAAATTTTTTTTGAGCTTTCCTAACAACAAAATGAAAAGGAGGCGAGAATGTCTGATAACCAACCAAGCAATCAGCCTCAAAAATTAAAGCCTGTGAAGGTCATTGCCATATCAGCTGGTAAAGGCGGGGTGGGAAAGACTTGTGTAGCAATAAACATCGCTCTATCTTTGGCATCACTGAATAAAAAAGTGTTGTTGTTTGATGCTGATTTGGGACTAGCTAATGTGGATATCATGCTTGGCCTTAAAGCACACTATAATTTATCGCACGTCATGCAAGGCCTATGTAGCTTAACGGATATTCTCTTAACTGGCCCGCACAATCTACATATCATCCCATCTGCCTCGGGAACTGATTATATGACGCAATTAAGTGCTACAGAACATGCCGGTATTATTGATGTGTTTAATCAGTTAACGACAGAATATGATTATATGGTCATTGATACCGCTGCAGGTATTTCCGATACGGTTTTAAGTTTTGCACGCTCTTCACAAGAAATTATTGTTGTGGTGTGTAATGAGCCTACCTCCCTTACCGATGCTTATGCTTTTATTAAAGTGATGAATCAGCGTTTTAGCTGGCGACATTTTCGTATTTTAACGAATATGGTCAAAAGCCATCGCGAAGCAGGTGAATTATTTAATCGCATATATCGTGTGGCTGAGCAATTTTTAGGGGTAAGGCTTGACTTTTTAGGAGCCATACCGTTTGATGAACAAATACATCACGCCATCGCAAAACAACAAGCCGTGATATTAGCTTATCCAAAAGCTAAAGCTACCAAAGCATTTCAGCAGTTAGCTCAAGCAATAGAAAATTGGCCTTTTACTTATTCTTTAAATGGTAACACGAGTTTTTTTCTAGAGCGTTTAGTCGTAGAAAACTTAAAAAAAGAAAAAGTTTTTTTAAAAAACGGATAACGTGCAGGAGAAGGTCATGGATGCGGTTTTGGTATCATCACATAAACTTAGTCAACAAACCCAAGAAGCTTTGGTGATAACCCATGCGATGTTGGTTAAGAAAATGGCCTATCATCTGTTATCACGCCTGCCAGCCTCGGTGCAAATTGATGATTTAATCCAAGCCGGCATGATGGGTTTGCTCGAAGCGGCAAAACATTATGATAAAACCAAAGGGGCTTCCTTTGAAACTTATGCCAGCATTCGTATCAAGGGTTATATGCTTGATGAAATCAGGCGTAATGACTGGGTGCCACGGTCGGTGTATCGCAACTCACGCACCATTGCTTCGGCCATCAAAGCGGTTGAAAATCGCGTAGGCCGTGAAGCCAAAGACCATGAAATTGCCGCCGAACTTAAATTAAATTTAAACGAATTTTTCCAAATCCTTAAAGAAGCAGCCAACATGCAATTGTGGGGGTTTGATGATTTGGGGGTGACCGATGATAATTTAAGCGGCGTTCATCAAAATTTTATGGAACCACATGCCACCGCCCTTTACGAAGATACCAAACAGCGCCTAGCGCAATTAATTGCCAGCCTGCCGCACAAAGAAAAATTGGTGTTATCACTTTACTACGAACATGATTTAAATTTAAAAGAAATTGGTGATGTATTAGGGGTCAGTGAATCACGTGTGTCACAAATCCATAGCCAAGCCACTCAACATCTCAAAGCGTATGTTTCAAGAGGTGAGGTTTGATTTAAAATAATACACCATGTATTAAAATAATTTATTTTTTAGCATGAATTTGCTAAAATCGGTTTTTATTTTCATGTAGTTAGTAGTGTCATGCCTGATTTTAATCTTCATCAAACCCTACGTCATCTAATCGATAAGCAAGAACCCGAATCTTTGGCAACATTTATTATGCAACATGAAGCCGAGATTGATTTTGACTGTATCAGTCCCAACGGTGCATCAGCGCTATGGTGGGCTTTGCAGCCACCAGGCGGAAAAACTATTTCTAAAGAAGTTATCGCGTATTTGTTGGATTATGTTAAAGCGGATGGTGAGCCGTTATGTAACCCTCATGCAGAATGGGCGGGCTTGAGGCCGATGGATTATCTTGCAGCACTTGATATCGACGATAATGAAATGAATGACATCTTTGCTGTCATTCGCGAAGCTCAAAATAAGTATCGTCATCGACCGGCACGGGTGCGCAATAATTTTATTGCAGATATGCAAAACGTACACAATACCCATGTTAGTAGTTTGGCGAAATATAACGCCATTGCTCTAGCACAACACTATAAAGTACCCGTTGCTGTTGATGAAACACTGCAAGCAATTGCTAATAAAATCGCTGAGATAACCGATGTTCCTAGGCGCCAAGCGCTCGAGCGTGGTATCGATTTTTGTCACCAAAACACAGAAGTATTTGAAGTGACTTACAAAACGCAGAGCGCTTGTTTGACATTAAGCCAATTATTGGTTTTAGTTTGGCAGGCAGCGCACGAAACGGATTTAAATTTTCTGCCCAAAGGTGGTGACACACAAAACGCTTGTATGAGTCGTGAAAACGCCGTGTTACAAGCGTTATATGATAATGCCACAACTTATAGCACTCGCAAGAACCCGCATAGCTGCCCCGGTGGCGCTTATAATCGCCTAAGCCTAGCGCTGGCGGGGTTACATCAGTTAGTACTTTTGCAAGACCCCAATCCTTTAACAGGTAATGAAGCGCTGACGGTATTTCGTGAAGTATTAAGTGAAGAAATTGCCGAACTTAGCACGACTGCACCGGATACTTGGTGTGCCTTGGTGCGTTATGGCACAGATTGTTTTGTTGAGCCTCGTGATGAAGACGTGGTTGCACAATGGTGGCCATCAACACGAGAATCTGTAGAAAAAGAGGCGATTAAGCGTCGTATTGATCCTAAAACGTTAGGCGGTTTCCTATTAATACTTGATGATGATTTAAGCATATTGCCGTTTGATAATCACAAGGCAAGCTATCGCTTGGCCGCGTTGCTGCGCGTTGCGCAATCGTTAAATTTAAATATCAGTACGGTATTTGATTCCAACAATTCATCAGCAGTGCCTCGAATAAGGCAAGCTTATATCGCGCAAAAAATTATAGCCCAAATTGCTCAAGTCTTTATCGCCAGGCAAACACATACCGAATTATTCGGTGCGTTAGAATTAAGGGAAGAATTGAGCCAAAGCTTGATAATACCTTTTATTGACCAGTGGTTAAACATAAATTATGGCGCTGAAAACCCTTTGTTGCTCAACGAGTTAATGGCTAACCCGCAAGAATTATCAAAAGAATATCAAAGCCTAGTCAACGATTGCGCTTATCTGGTTTTTTTTGCGCAACAAAAACAAATGTTGAGTCAACGCTATCCTCAAAATAAAATCTGGTTGGATGGTTTAACGCGTCAAACCATCAGCATGTTGTTAGCGGCCATGCCAACTGCAACATTGCATGATAAAGAATCGTTTTATCAGCAGCTTATTTTAACAGCGCTGGCACAGGGCCAAATTCATCAGTTATCACTCACAGGTTATACTTTCAAGCAAGCGGATTTGCGTCATCTGGATTTTGCCAATGTAGCACTCGAAGAGGTGACTTTTGAGCAATGTATGCTGCCTTTGGCAGCGCAACCAAAAAGTGTGGACGAGCTTGCATTTAAAGACTGCACCCTGCCAAATCATGATAGTAAGCTGCTTTTAGACAGAGCAGGCAAACTATTATTGGCGTCTAAAAAAGTTTACTCAGCGAATGCCATCAATTGGTTAGTAGAAATTTTTAAATATACGTTACATGATGCACCAGTAACGCCAGCAACCAAAGCGCTTGTCGAGCAATGTTTTATACACTCTATCGCTCATTATTATAAGCCACATTTTTTAACGAAAGTTATTATTGCCAACCCTGTTTATAGTTCATCTGCATTACTCGAGCAACAAGATGCTGATGGTTTTAACGTATTAATGCGCGCAGCTCAAAGAGGCGATAACGATTTTGTGCAAGAATTATTACAAAATCCGTATTGTACAGCTCGGATGTTATGTCAAGAAAATGATAAAGGTTTTAATAGTCTAGCGTTGGCATCTAGAGCTGGTCACGTAGAGGTTGTGCGCTCTTTACTCTCAAGCTCTCATTGTAAAGATGACCCAATAAATAAAAATAACGTGATTAACATAGGTGTAGCGATGCTGTGTGCGGTATCAAGTAATCGCGCAAATATTGTTCAAGTGTTTCTAAATAGCCAGTGCAGTACGTCTGTAATAATCAATGGAAGAGATAAGAAGGGTCGTAATATTTTAGTGCAATGTGCGTATGAGGGTTTTTCAGAACAATTTAAAATAATTTTAGACCACCACAAATGTTCATCTTCACTTCTAGAAACACAGGATAACGACGGACGCAATTCTTTGCATCATGCAGTTTCTAATGGCCATACCGAAATTGTTAAAGCAATTTTAGACCACGATAAATGCACCAGCGCCCTATTAAGCGCGACTGATAATAAAGGACAGAGTGTATGGATGTTAGCTGCTGATAAATATCCTGAAATAGCGAAAACTATTTTAACCAGTCAATATCTGACGCGAAATATTCTTCAAAGTAAAAATAAGCGTAAGCAAAATCCTTTGATGTATGCAATTGCAAGCAAAGATGCAGACATCATCCAAGCCATCATTAAACATCCTGACTTTACTTTAGAGCTTTTAAATGACCCACCATTGGCAAACTATTTGTCTGTAGACGCTTTAGATTCAGATTTAGAAGCGTCAGAAACTGATAAAAAAACTTTACTCCATCGAGTATTACTGTTGGTTCAAGAAGATGATGCATGTTTAGATAAAATTTTAAGCAGTTTAACTGAACATCCCGAACGGTGGGCTGATTTAGCTGATTTTTTTCAAACTGGTTTCTCAGGGAATGGTTTTGGGAAAGATGATAATGATCGATGCTTTTTAAATTATCTTGGTGCTGAACATCTACAATATGTGCCGCAACAAGCTTTATATCATCGTTATATGTTAGTCACTATGACTACCAGGAGCTCAAAACATTCAAATGCTTGGATGGCAGCGATAAAAGAACGAAAGTTAGAAAATCATGTATCGCTTGCTTTGTTAGAGGCCATGAAGCAATTAAGACAAACCATTGATCAAAAGCTTAAAGATGATGTTTATATTGAAAAAAACGCGAGACTTTTTTTATTGCGCATTGAGCATATGTTTATCACTCATACAAGATTAGATGCCGAGTTAACCCAAATATTACAAAAAACAAATAAATTTTTGCAAAATCATAATGATCTTAAAATTGTGAATGATTATGAAAAATTCGCCAAGAAAATGGCAGGCCATAACCGAAATTATGTTCTATGTAGTTTAGGCATTTGTATGAAGATGTTAGGAATAGCCGCTTTGGCAGCTCCAATTATTATGATAGTGCCTTTTTGTGTTGCACCTGTCGGTATTATTGTAGCTTTGCCGCTTACTATATCAGTAGTGCTGCTAGCGTTGCTAGTAATAGTAGTGCAGGCAGTAACGAGCGCTATATCCATTTTTGTAGGTTTTCATATATTCGAGCATGGTAACAATATCTTTGAAAAAGGCCTTAATCGTTCTCATGCGACGCCTTATATAGTGAATCAACCTAATGAATATGCACTACATAATAGATATCCATTGTTCTTAAGTATGAAAAATCAATCCGATGAAACAAAAGACAAAATTGACGGGTTTGATTTTACCGATGCATCTTGTGGAATATGAATTTAAACACTAAATCTAAAGATAAAAAATTCAAAAGCGCGGTACAAAGACTGATATTTTGGTTAAGTACCGCCTAATTAAAGATAATAATGCTTCACATTAATCAAAATATTGTCTATAATGGTGCGTTTTCAAAAGATAATGCAAGTATAAAGCTTGTATGTATAACTTGAAAAAATTCTATCTTACTTAGGTATGTTGCTTTTAAGCCAAACTATTTAATAAAATTTTTTTATTAAACCTTCGATGCCTCCTGATGCCTTCATAGTGAGATAACTAAAAAGAAGCATAATGCTCGCTATGTATGAGCAATCTATCAGGATTGTGATCATCATCTCAAATTAGGTAATCGTTTGTGCTAACGTTGGACGAAAAACGTTAGTTGCTGTGCCATTACTGGTAATCTGATTTTATAGTGAGCACTTATTTTATTAATGAATCACCCTTTGGGGTGAGTATATTGGAATTGAATAATGACTCATCAAATAACCCATTTTAATGACCTAGATTTAGCCGAATTCTTGCAAAAAGCATTGGCAAAATTAGAATTTACCACTCCCTCACCAGTACAGGCCGAAACGATTCCGCATTTATTAGCCCAGCGCGACGTGATTGCTCAAGCACAAACCGGTACCGGTAAAACCGCCGCTTTTGCACTACCCATTTTGCAGCAAATCAATCTACAAACGACTCATACACAAGCGCTCATTTTAGCGCCCACTCGTGAGCTTGCCATTCAAGTAGCTACTCAATTTGAAGCATTTGCAGCGTTTGAGCGTCATATCACCGTGGCCACACTTTGTGGCGGACAGGATTATTCGCGTCAGCTTAAGCAACTGCGCGGTGGCGCTCAAATTGTCGTAGGTACTCCAGGGCGTATCTTAGATCACATCGACAGAGGCACATTAAAGCTTGATAATCTAGCCACATTTGTCCTAGATGAAGCCGATGAAATGTTAAGAATGGGTTTTATCGAAGATGTTGAATCAATTTTGTCTAAAATCCCAGCAAAACGACAAATCGCTTTGTTTTCGGCGACCATGCCTTATCGCATCAAGCAAATTGCTTATAACTATTTAAAAGACCCTATCTCAGTTGAAATTAAAGCTGAAACTGCCACAGTAAAAAGTATTGAGCAGCGCTTTGTTTTTGCCTCACCCATCCAAAAACCAGATACACTTTTGCGCGTATTAGCGGTTGAAGCGTTCCAAGGGTTAATGATTTTTGTGCGGACTAAAAGCAGTACCGAGGAAGTGGCGGGTTTACTGCAGGCTCAAGGGTATCGGGCGGTGGCCATTCATGGTGATATTACTCAATCACTACGAGAAAAAATTGTGGCGCAATTTCGCCAAGGTAGTATTGATATTTTGGTAGCAACGGATGTGGCTGCCCGTGG
>PKDH01000030.1 GCA_002863045.1 Legionella sp. | reverse complement strand
ATTTAATCAATTGGCTTGAATTTAGAAAATCAAGCCTTATATAAAACAGCACGAATTTTTATAGAGGATAATTATGTCAAAAAAACAAACCATGGGATTTCAAACTGAAGTCAAACAGATGCTTCATTTAGTTATTCATTCTTTATATAGCAACAAAGAAATTTTTTTACGTGAACTTATATCTAACGCATCTGACGCCTTAGATAAATTACGTTTTGTTGCGCTTTCTGATTCTTCACTTTATGAAAATGATTCAGATCTACGTATTACAGTTGATTATGACGATAAAGATAAAACCATTACCATCAGTGATAATGGTATTGGCATGAATTGGGATGAGGCCATTGAAAATCTAGGCACCATTGCCAAATCTGGGACCAAAGAATTTTTAAGCCATCTAACTGGTGAGCAAAGCAAAGATTCTCATCTAATTGGTCAATTTGGCGTCGGATTTTATTCAGCTTTTATTGTCGCTGATAAGGTCACTGTGAGAAGCCGTAGAGCAGGTCTTGACGCTGCAGAAGCGATTATCTGGCAATCAAAAGGTGAAGGTGAGTTTTCAATTGATAACGCGCCTAAAGCTGAACGAGGGACGGCCATTACTTTACATCTAAAACAAGATGCCGAAGAATTTGCCAGTGACTGGCGTTTAAAAAGCATTATCAGTAAATATTCTGACCATATTTGTTGGCCCATTGTGATGAAAAAAGCGGCTGAAGTGACTGATGATAAAGAAGAAACAAAAGAGCAACCCTCTGAAGATAAAGCCTGCGAACCAGAATTTGAAACGGTGAATAAAGCGACTGCACTTTGGACCCTTTCTAAAAATGAGATTACCGCTGAAGAATACAAAGAGCTTTATAAGCATATTTCACACGATTATCAAGAGCCATTAATCTGGTCACATAACCATGTTGAAGGTAAGCATGATTATATCAGTTTGCTGTATGTTCCAAGTCAAGCACCTTTTGATATGTGGCAGCAAGAAGCAAAACATGGCCTTAAGCTTTATGTTAAGCGCGTATTTATCCTAGATGATGCAGTGCAATTTTTACCAAGATACCTGCGTTTTATCAAAGGTATTATCGATGCCAGTGATTTACCATTGAATGTTTCTCGTGAAATTTTACAAGACAACAAACAAGTGGAATCAATCAAAGCGGCTTGTACCAAGCGTGTACTAAGCATGCTTGAGAAAATGAGTACTCAAACACCTGAAGATTATGAAAAATTCTGGAAAGAATTTGGTTTAGCATTAAAAGAAGGGCCTATTGAAGATTTTTCTAATAAAGATGCTATTGCTAAATTATTGCGTTTTGCCAGTACGCATAATGATTCTGATAAGCAAGATGTAAGTTTGGCCGATTACATTGCACGCATGAAAGAAAAACAAGACAAAATTTATTATATTACGGCCTCAAGTTATAATGCGGCAAAACACAGCCCTCATCTAGAAATTTTCAAGAAAAAAGGCATTGAAGTTTTATTGTTAAGTGACCGTGTTGATGAATGGTTGGTTGGCTATCTCAATGAATTTGATGGCAAAAAATTACAATCCATCAGCAAAGGTAAAATTGATTTAGATATTGATGATGAAGACAAACAAGACAATGCGGAACAAACTTTTTCCTCGATGATAAAACAAATCAAAGAGGTGTTAGGTGATAAAATCAAGGAAGTTAATATCACGCATCGTTTGACTGATTCACCTGCATGTGTTGTCGCGGATGAGCATGACATGGGTTTGGAAATGCAACGAATTTTACAAGCAGCAGGCCAAAACGCGCCAACTAGTAAGCCTGTCTTTGAAATTAATCCGAACCATCCACTTATCAAACAATTACATGCTATTGAAGATGATGCGCAATTTGCTGACTGGACTGTCATGCTATTTGAGCAAGCAGTGTTGGCTGAGGGTGGGCAATTAGATAATCCAGCTGACTTTGTAAGCCGAGTGAATAAATTATTGCTTAATGCTTAATGCTAAAAACATTTTGACTCATTTAATTATGTTAAATGAGTCAAAATTAAAGTTTATCTCGATGTTTTAAATATTAGACACGATGAGCACGAAGCTTAGAGAACAACAAGCCAAGTACGTAAAGTGCACTCAATCCTACTAGTGTATAGATAACACGTGCCACAATACTAAAGGGCCCAAAAAGAAAAGCAACTAGATCAAAATGTGCTACGCCTACAAGTCCCCAATTGACGCCACCTATGATCAGGATAACAATTAAAAAAATATCTAATCCATTTAATTTTTTCATATAAGCTCCTAGGCTAAGAGTATCTAACATTAATAAGTATAGTTAATAAACAGATAAACAAAAAAACCAATCATAAAATCAATATCGATTAAATTCATCCAAGCAAATGAAATGAAGAATCAATAAATTTTACAACTGGCTTAATGAAAAAATAAAACAAATAATTAATTGTCTTCGGTTAAGCGAAAATATCTGCTGCCAAAATAGCGATGTAGCTTTTTACGAATGGTACCACGGCTCAAACCTAATATCTTAGCGGCTTGTAGCTGATTACCACGACGTTTTTCCATGACAGCTTGTAGCAAAGGAGGTTCAATCTCTGAAAGAATCATGTCGTACAAATCGGTAATAGGTTTACCTTTATTCTCAGTTAAAAAACGTGAAGTCAAATTGTAGATAAGGTCTTGCAGTCCATCTTGCTTAAGAGTTTCTGTTGAAATTTTTGCATCAGTTGTTGTCATGAAAACTTCCTTATTTAAAAATTAATATCCAAATGAACAGTCAATTAGAGCAAAATAATTGTATCTTAAGCTTAAATGATAATCTACTGTTTTGTTTCAATTTATAACAATCATCCTTAAAAATGTTTGTTACATATTGAAGCTGGGCAGACTGCAGTTTTTAAGAGTACATTTATTAATAAATTAACTAGAAGACACGGGGAATGCATCTAAATCTGGGCCAACAGGTACAATTTGAGTTGGATTGATATGCGGATGGCTCACATAGTAATGCTGTTTAATGTGAAAAAAATTGACCGTTTCAGCAATATCAGGCCATTGATATAATTTAATTAAATAATGAGACAGAGCCGGATAATCTTTAAGACGTTTTTTATTGCACTTAAAATGACCATGGTATACCACATCAAAGCGAATAAGCGTCGTAAATAAGCGCCAATCAGCTTCGGTAATTTGTGAGCCTACTAAAAAAGAGTTATGGCTGAGCTTTTCTTCAATTTTATCCAAGGCATCAAAAAGCTTGCCATAGGCTTGCTCGTAAGCTTTTTGTGAAGTTGCAAAACCACATTGATAAACGCCATTATTAATGGATTCATAAACAAAAGCATTTATCTCATCGATACGTTCCTGTAGCGCGCTAGGATAATAATCATCATGATTATCCGTAAGATGATTGAATGCACCATTAAATATACGAATGATTTCCGAAGATTCATTATTAATAATTTTGTGTGTGTATGTATCCCATAGTACGGGTACTGTAACGCGTCCAGTAAAGTGTGGGTCATGAGCAGTATAAACTTCATGTAAACAGGCAAAATCATGCAGTTTATCGCCGGTGCTGCCTTCTTTTTGACAAAAGGTCCAGCCATCTTCAAGCATATAAGGGCTAACAATTGAAAGGCTTATGTGGTTTTCAAGTTTTTTTAAACGCCGAAAAATAAGCGCGCGATGTGCCCAAGGGCAAGCAAGTGATACATATAAATGATAACGGTTACTTTGTGCCTGCTCAGGTGTTATCCAGTTTCGAATGGTGGTATTTTCACGTTTAAACGCACCATCATGCGCTTTGGTATCGTATCCTTTGTCATACCATACGCCTTGCTCTAATCGTCCCATAATAAATATCCTTATATTAAGGTATGAGCTTTAAGTGTAAACTACTTTTTAACGTCTTTTAGTAAGTCGATTTCATTAATAATGCCAATACTCTTATCAAGAGTTGGTTCAATGCGGTTAGGGTGAAATAAGGCCATGACATCCACAGCGTCAAAATAATAATTTTGACGACAAAAGTCACAAGTTATTTCAATTGTTTTGTGCATGGATATATGTTGTTTTGCTTGAGCCTCACCAAGCGCATAAAGCGCGCTTTTCATTTTGTCTAAGTTACAACGACATTTAAATTGAATGGTTCGAGAGGGAAAAACACGTACATCGGTTTCGTGAAATAAACGATGTAGTAAAGTGGCATTATCGAGGGTCAGCAATTCTGCTTGCGTTAGGGTTTGAGCCATGGTACAGGCATATTGCCAAGCTTCTTCCTGAGGTGCATCTTTTTCTGGCATACGCTGTAATATCAAACCAGCCGCCGTAGCATCAGAAGTTGCTAGCCAAACTTGACTAACAAGTTGTTCGGATTGTTGAAAAAAATTGGTGATACTTTGTGCAATTGAATTTGAATGAATCGGCATCATGCTGCGGTAAGGCGTGGGGTGGGCATCATGATTGACGATAAGGGATAAAACACCTTGATTAAAAGCTTGTTCTAACTCAATGGCGGTAGCATCCATATCAAAATTTGCAGTAGCTCGTAAATTAAGGTTGTTATCACATTGTGCAACCAATAGTGGCAGGCGGTGGTTGCCTTGAAATTGTAAGCTCATGTTGCCATTAAACTTAATTCCCGCACTTAAAAAAACACAACTAACCAATGCTTCACCCAGATAGCGTTGAATGATGGATGGATAGGCATGTTGCGCGATAATGGTTTGATAAGTATGCGTTAAATTAACGAGATATCCACGAATGTTAGCATGTTCGAAAATGAAAGATTGGAAAAGGTCATTTTTCAGCATAAATTTGTTAAATAACAGAAGATAAAAAAAGATGGTGGCTATGGGTGGACTCGAACCACCGACCTCAGCATTATGAGTGCCGCGCTCTAACCGGCTGAGCTACATAGCCATAAAGATGGGGCAGATTTTCTTATGAAACCAGCTTAATGTCAAGCAATATATCCATGAAATTCACTAAATAATCACAGCAGTTTAATCTACTCGTTAAACCACTGTGATGAAAATTTTAGATAATAAGCAGGTAAAGCGCACCAGGGCCACGTAAAATTTGGACAAGCAAACGCTCTGTTTGATGAGAAGCTATTTTTTGCAAAGCTTTGATGTTAGGCGTTGGCGTTTTGTGCGCACTGATGATGATGTCACCCGGGCGCAAGCCTGCGCGCCATCCGGCACTATTTTCAAGGGCACCTAAAACTTGAACCCCTACAACATTGCCATGCAATGGGGAGTCCTGCTCAAAATTACGTAAAGCTAATCCATATAAAAATGGATTACTTGATTGTAATCGTTGTTCATGTTTTTTAATGTCGGTGACAACTGCACGCAAAGTCATCTGCTTACCATTACGGTTGATGATAATTTTGGCGTGGCTGCCAACGCGTAACAAGCTAATGGTGGTTTTAACTTGGGTACCTTGGGTAATTTTGGTGTCATTAATTTGGGTAATGACATCTCCGGCGCGAAGACCTGCTTTTTCAGCTGGTGAATTTTCATTGACTTGCGAGACCAAAGCGCCTTGAAAATTATCGTCATAGCCTAATGCTTGCGCGAGTTCTGGCGTTAGGTGTTGCACAAAGATACCCATTAAGCCGCGATGAATGGAACCATATTGAATCAGCTGTGGCACCACTTCTTTGACCATATTAATCGGAATGGCAAACCCAATGCCCACATTACCGCCCCCAAAAGGTGAGATGATGGCAGTATTAATCCCGATTAATTCTCCACGCGCGTTAACAAGCGCACCGCCTGAATTACCAGGATTAATTGCGGCATCAGTTTGAATGAAATTTTCAACACCTTCAATGTGCAAGTCACTGCGCTTCATCGCACTAATAATACCAAATGTTGCAGACTGACTATTACCAAAGCTGTTAAGACCAAAAGGATTACCAATGGCCACCACAAAATCGCCAACTTCGGCTTTATCAGAGTCACCAATGATTAAACTTTTTAAATTTTTAGCATCAATTTTAAGTACTGCTAAATCTGTTTCGCTGTCACTACCAATAAGTTTAGCTTTTAGGCGTCGACCATCATTAAGTGTAACGGTTATCAAATTCGCATGACGAATAACGTGGTCATTCGTCACGACAATGCCATTGTGTTGGTCTAAGATAACGCCTGAACCAATGCTTTGAAATTTACGTGGCTTTTCAGGCATAAGACGTGAATTATTGGGATTTTGATTGGGCGTGTTGTCTTCATCGTCATTGCTTTCAATAGGGGTTTGGATAATGCCTTGAACAGCAACATTGACAATGGCGGGCATGGTTTGTTTAAGCACAGGTGCCAGCGTTAAATTGTTTAATAAGGGTTTATCATCAGCCCAACAAGATAGAGCGAGCATCGCTAAATAAAAATAAATACCAATGGCACGATTGAAAAATTTCATAATTGACCTTTCGTTGTATGGTTAAACCAAATAAGGGATGTCATTCTACCTGTTTGTGCTTGACGGCGATAGGAGTAGAAATGATGTGACTGCTCAAAGGTACAAATATTGGCATTAAAGGTTTGTAAAACGCCATGATTGTTTAGTATTTTTTGCGCAATTTCGGGTAAATTTAAATACCGTTTGGTCGCAGATTGCAAGCTGTCAATATCATCTAAAATTAGATTTTTACGAGCATATAATTGGTATACCTCGCTACCCACTTCAAAACAATTTCCACAAATAGCCGGACCAATCCATGCTAAAATATTTTGATTTAAACTTTGCATCTTAGATAAAGTTTGCTCAATGACACCATCAAGTAATCCGCGCCAGCCGGCATGAATGGCCGCAATTTCAAGACCTTGTTTATCACATAATAAAATAGGCAGACAATCTGCAGTCATAATAGCCAACACTTTATTAGTATCTCGCGTGATACTGGCATCAGCACAACGCTGAAAGTCAACCTCAGTATCAATGCATATGGTTGAATGGGTTTGCTCTAACCAAATAGGCGTAGTTGGCAAATTAAAATAGTTGATTAATTGTTGACGGTTAGCCTCAACATGCTTGGCTTCATCACCCACATGTAACGCTAAATTGTTCGCCAGAAAAGGCTCAAGACTATGACCACCCAAGCGCGCGGTTGTAAGTGCTGAGATATTTGCTGGCGCAGGCCAATTAGCTGGTATATGGAACACGATAAGGCTCCAAGCAATCAATTAGGGCTTGAAAATCATTGGGTAGAGCAGCATGAAAAACACATTCGGTTAGACTGCTTGGATGTTCAAAAGTCAGACTTGCAGCATGTAATGCTTGACGATTAAATTGTTGTAAGATTAAACGGTCTGCCTCGCTCATATCAGCTGGGACTTTTTTTCTACCACCATACAAATTATCGCCAACAATAGGGTGATGAATATAAGCCATATGCACACGAATTTGATGAGTTCGACCAGTTAAAATGGCAACATCTAATAAAGTATGTTGTTGATAGCGTTGGCTAACACGATAGTGGGTGATAGCCTCCTTGCCATTATGAGGCGCCACCGCCCATTTAAGACGGTTACGTGGATGGCGATGATAAAAGGTATTAATTTGGCCACCTGTGATGACCTCGCCTTGTACCAAAGCAAGATAGTGACGCTTAACATCACGTGCTTGTAATTGCCGCACCAAATGAGTGTATGCAGGCAATGTTTTCGCTATGACCATAAGGCCTGTGGTATTTTTATCCAAACGATGCACAATACCAGCTCGTGGCAGCTGCTCGGCCAGAGGATAATGATATAAAAGTGCATTCAACAGCGTATGGTTAGGTTGACCCGCTCCTGGATGCACGACCAAACCTGCGGGTTTATTAATGACCAAAATAGCGTCATCTTCATACACAATATCCAAACCAATGGCTTCAGGTAAATTATATTGCACTATGGATTGTGTTAAGAGATCCTCATGTAAACATATAACATCACCGGCGCAAACTTTGTCTTTAGGCTTAAGTGTATGGGTGTTAACGGTAATTTTACCTGCTCTAAGCCACACTGAAAGTTGCGTGCGCGAAAATTCAGGAAACAATTGAGCCAGCGTTTTATCAACCCGACTAAAAGCAAACTCAATTGGTAGGGTGATTGTTCTAGGCATCGATACCAGCAGATTCTAGTTGATGTAATCGGCCTCTTAAAGAATTAGGCAATGCTTCGGTGATAAAAACTTTGGTAAATTGACCAATCATATTGGCATCACCATCAAAATTCACCACACGATTACACTCAGTTCGGCCTGCTAGTTGTGCCGTATTTTTCTTAGAAAAACCTGTGATTAAAATGGTTTGAGTGCTACCTATCATTGACTGGCTATAGTTCATCGCATTGGTTAATAAACGATTTTGTAAAATTTGCAGACGCTCTTTTTTGACTTCCATTGGGGTGTTATCAGGCAGATTTGCCGCAGGCGTACCAGGGCGTGGACTATATATAAAACTAAAGCTGGTATCAAAACCAATTTCATGGACTAAATTCATCGTATCTTGAAAATCTTGAGCAGTTTCACCTGGAAAACCTACAATAATATCAGTCGATAAGCGAATATCAGGTCGAACGCGCCGTAATTTACGAATCTTAGATTTAAATTCAAGTGCGGTATAACCGCGTTTCATCAAGCCTAATATGCGATCAGAGCCACTTTGTACAGGCAAATGTAAATGATTGGCCAGCTCAGGAACTTCAGCATAAGCGTTGATAAGATTATCTGAAAAGGCTAATGGATGAGAGGTGGTGTATCGAATGCGGTCAATGCCATCAATTGCGGCAATATAATGAATTAATAGCGCTAAATCAGCTTTATCACCTTGATTCATGATGCCCTGATAATCATTAACATTCTGGCCTAATAAATTGATTTCACGCACACCTTGTTCAGCTAATAAAAAACATTCCGCTAATACATCATCAAAAGGACGACTAATTTCCTCACCACGGGTATAAGGTACGATGCAATAGCTACAATATTTGCTGCAGCCTTCCATAATCGAGACAAAAGCAATCGGACCTTCAGCACGAGGTGCCGGTAGATGGTCGAATTTTTCGATTTCAGGAAAACTCACATCAATTTGTGGCTTTTTAGAAGCAAGACGTTGATTTAATAACTCAGGTAAGCGATGTAAAGTTTGAGGGCCAAACACCAAATCAACAAAGGGGGCGCGTTTAACAATATCACCACCTTCTTGGCTGGCAACACAGCCGCCGACCCCAATAATAACATGCGGATTTTTTTTCTTAAACTCGCGCCATTGGCCGAGTTGTGAGAATACTTTTTCTTGTGCTTTTTCACGAATTGAGCAGGTATTCAGGAGTATAACGTCAGCTTCTTCAACATTTAGAGTTTTTTCAAGTCCATGAGAAGCAAATAGCACGTCATTCATTTTGGCTGAATCATATTCATTCATCTGACAGCCGTTTGTTTTAATAAAAAGTTTTTTAGCCATAATTGATATCTACTTAAATCGTAAAAGTTTAAATTGTATCATCCAAAGGATGACAATGCGTCTCTTTAATAGCTGGTAACAAGCAAAGTGACATAAAAATACCCAAAGGCAAAATAATTAAAGCAACTTGATAAGCAAACAGAGGATAAAGACGAATATGATGCTCTAAACTACCTTGCCACATGTTATCTAGAATAAAACCAATTAAGGGTTGAATTAACGCAATACCAATCATATTCATCATATTCATAAAACTTAAGCCGGTTGCTACATAGCGGCTGCTACATAATTCTTTGGCCACCGCAAAAGCGGGTAAAAATCCTGATGAGAATATACCAAAACTAAATAAAGCAAGTTGAGTGATAAAAAGCGGAAGCGTGCCATAAATAAATAAACAACTTGTGATGCAAGCACCTATGCTCGCGATATAAAGAGGTGGTTTCCTAAGACCAATATGATTTGAATAAATGCCCCATAGAGGGCTGCCAATAGCCCAACCCACATATACTAAAGAGATGTAATTAGCAGCCGTTGTTTTGGTCATGCCTAATTTAAGCATGAAAAATGGCACGCCCCAAAGCCCACAGAATACTGGTGTGGCCATATACATTAATCCACCATAAAGTGCGATAAACCACAGTTGCTTGTTCTTAAGTAGAACGAATAAACTTGGTAATAGAGGTTCTTCAGCATCTGCGTTAATCGCCGTGGGTTTAATATGCTTTGGGTGGTCTTTGGCAATTAAAAAAATAAGGAGGGTGATAAAAAGACCAGCAAATCCCATGGCAATCATGCTTGCTCGCCAACCATACCATTCAATTAATAAAGCTAAAGGTGCTTCGCCGCCAATGGCACCTAGCATACCAATGGTGACCATAAGACCTGTCAAAAATGCAAAACGGTTGGCATGAAACCAATTGGTTGCAAGTTTCATCGCGCCAACTGCGGCAAAAGCTGAGCCAAAACCTATCATCAGTCGAGCTAAAGAGGCAGTATATAAATTATCGGTATAACCAAAAGCGATGGTACTTATAGCGCAGATAAAACTGGCTAGTGTTAAAAGACGATGCGGACCAAAATAATCCATCATAATACCGCCCGGAAGTTGCATTGCGGCATAAGAATAAAAATAAATTCCTGATAAAATACCCAGCGTATGGCCTGTTACTGCGAAATCATGCATGAGTTCGTTACTCATAACACTTGGTGAAACTTGTAAAAGACATTCATAAAAATAAAAAATACATGCAAGTCCCCAGACTACCCAAGGCAAAATGGCTTTAGCACCACGCGAGTTGTTAAGACTTGTCATGAAAATTACACTCCACCAATAAACGCAATTATGTTTGTAAGATGCGTTTAATTACAACTTAAAAAGCCGAATATTTTAGCATATACTTGTCTTGCCAGTCTATGAACTAAACTCATCTACATCGCATAAAATTTAAAATGACTGTATAAGCTTTAATTAAAAATGAAAATAGTTTATGCTAATGGCTAAAGTTTTTTCTAATTTTGAGATTCGTTAGATATGATAGTTGACATTTTATCTAGAGCTCAATTTGGCTTTAGCATTGGTTTCCACATTCTTTTTCCAACGTTAAACTTAGGCCTGGCAATTTTTCTAATTATCATGGAAGGCATGTGGCTTAAAACTCATCGTCTGGTTTATTTAGAAATTTGCCAATTTTGGACAAAGATTTTCGCGCTAACTTTTGGTATGGGAGTCGTATCAGGGATTGTACTTGCCTATCAAATTGGCACTAATTTCGGCCCTTTTATTGTACAATTTGGTGACGTGCTAGGCGCGCTTTTTGCCTATGAAACACTAACGGCGTTTTTCCTTGAGGCTGGATTTTTAGGTGTGATGTTATTTGGTTGGAAAAAAGTGCCACCGAAATTTCATTACTTAGCCACAATTTTAGTAGCCGTTGGCACCACTATCTCAGCTTTTTGGATTTTATCAGCCAATTCATGGATGCAAACACCCAGTGGTTATGAATTAATTAATAATAAATATACAGTTTCTAGTTGGGCATCGGTCGTTTTTAACCCATCGTTTATACCACGATTTATTCATATGATACTAGCTTCCTATGTGACTACCTGTTTTGTGGTGGCTGGGGTCTCCAGCTATTTTCTAATTAAAAAACGTCATATAAAAGCTGCACAAATATGCTTGTCGTTAGCCATGTGGGCAGGTTTAATTTTGGTTCCACTGCAAATAGGGGTAGGTGATGTGGTAGGAACGACCATGTATCGTTATCAACCTATAAAAACTGCTGCCATTGAAGGTTTGTGGGAAACACAAAAAGGTGCGCCTTTGGTGTTACTAGCGTTACCTTCACAAAAAACACAAACAAATAAATACGCAATTACAATACCTTATGTCGCAAGCCTGCTTAACACGCATCATCTAGATGGTAAGATGCTAGGTTTAAAATCAGTATCTTCTGAGGATCAACCCCGTGTTGCAGCAGTGTTCTTCTCGTTTAGAATTATGGTGGGTATAGGGTTATTGATGTTATTGACCGTACTAATAGCAGGATTACTGCGTTATAAAAAAGTGTTGTTCACCAATCACTATTTTCATAAATGGTGTATCGCTGTAGTGCCTTTAGGCTTTATAGCCAGCATTAGTGGTTGGTTGACAGCTGAAATTGGTCGACAGCCTTGGGTGGTATATCATCTTATGCGTACCAATATTGCGGTTTCTGCTGTAAATGCTCAGGATGTATTTATCTCTTTTGGGTTGCTTATCTTAGCTTATGGCATTGTTTTTAGTTTTTATATGTACTACTTATTCAAGTTAATTCGCCATGGTTTGGTGAAACTAGATGCCAAAGAATTTAATCATATGCCATTCCAATATATGCCTGATACTCATGGAGACACATAATGCTGCCTATTATCTTTGCGGTATTGTTAGCATTTATCGTCATTATGTATGTTATTTTAGATGGCTTTGATTTAGGGGTGGGAATTTTATTCATGGTAAGTGCCTCTGAGAAAGAGCGGGATGCCATGATGAATTCAATAGCCCCTATTTGGGATGGCAACGAAACTTGGTTGGTTTTTGGCGGTGCCATGCTATATGGTGCCTTTCCTTTGGTATACGGCTTGGTATTGCCCATCTTGTATATGCCTTTGATGTTGATGGTTATCGCTTTAATTTTTCGTGGTGTGAGTTTTGAATTTCGGTTTAAAGCGGATACGTCTAAGGCGTTGTGGAATTGGGTTTTTGCCATAAGCTCTATTTTAGCAACTTTTTTTCAAGGCGTTGTTTTAGGTAATTTTGTTGAGGGCTTTTCAGTCAGCGGTAGCACCATGATGCTTGAGCCTAAACCCTGGCTTACGCCTTTTTCATTATTAACAGCGATTGCTTTGGTATGTGGCTACGGGCTTCTGGGTTCAACATGGTTAATCATTAAATGTGAAAATATACTCCAAAAAAAGATGATTCATGTTGCTAAAGGTTTATTGATATTGGTTAGTATTTTTTTAGTAATTGTAAGTATATGGACACCGCTTCAAAGCCAGGAAATTTATCATCGATGGTATGATTTTCCCAATATAATATTTTTATCAGTGTTACCTATTGCAACCATTCTATTTATAGTGCTAGCTTGGTCTGGCTTAAATAAAGGATCAGAGAAAAAACCTTTTATATACAGTATTTTGATTTTCTTTTGTGCCTATATTGGTATTGCAATTAGTGTTTATCCATATTTAATTCCAAGACAGCTTACGCTATGGGAAACTGCAGCGCCTGATTCAACTTTGCGTTTTATTTTAGTTGGCGTTGTTTTAATGTTACCAACATTATTAATATATACGTTTTTTTCTTATCGTGTTTTTAAAGGAAAATCACAAGATATCCATTATTAAGTGCTAATTGAATAACAAATTAATGATGCACATTTGGTAATGATGTACTATCATCAGCGCTTAAATTTTGGCAAAGTCGTAAGTTTACCAGCTAAATTACACAGGTTATTAATGTATGCATGACAGTTCTGTATTTTATACAATCTTTTTAATTTTCTCAGGCGCAGCTATTTTTTCGACTTTGGTTCTTTTTACTAAACAATCTTTATTAGTAGCTTATATTCTGCTTGGAGCCATTCTAGGTCCATGGGGGTTTAAACTTGTTTCTGATGTAACAACTGTGAAGCAAGTGGGTGATATGGGGATTGTGTTTTTATTATTTTTGTTAGGTTTGCACTTACAGCCGCAAAATCTGATGCATATGTTAAAAAAGATAACCTGGATTGCCATCATTAGTTCGTTAGTTTTTGCATTGATAGCTTTTTCAATCGGGAAATGGTTTGGTTTTAATCAAATGGAATGTTATATCCTTGGTGCTGCGATGATGTTTTCAAGCACCATTATTGGTCTTAAACTATTACCAACCACCATATTGCATCATCAGCATACCGGTGAAGTCATGATTAGTGTGTTATTAATGCAGGATGTGATTGCCATTATAATTCTTATTCTTATCAATGGTGCCCAGCAAGATGGCACGTTTTCTATGCATGATTTATTTTTAGTGGTTTTGACTCTTCCAGGATTAGCGCTTTTTGCCTTTTTAGTTGAACGTTATGTTTTAGTTAAATTATTGGCGCGTTTTGATAGAACGCAAGAATATGTTTTTTTACTTTCTATCGGTTGGTGTTTAGGTTTATCTGTTTTAGCTCAATCATGGGGGTTACCTGAAGAAATTGGTGCTTTTGTGGCTGGCGTGGCGCTGGCATCTAGCCCGATTTCGTTGTTTATTGCAGAAAGTTTAAAACCTTTGCGTGATTTTTTCTTAGTGATGTTTTTCTTTGCGGTGGGTGCAACATTTAATTTTACGTATTTAACCCAAATTATTATACCAGCCAGTTTGCTAGGCTTTATTATGTTGATATTAAAGCCTTGGCTTTTTCAATGGTTATTAGCCTATTCAAAAGAAAAAAAATCAGTATCCAAAGAAGTTGGTTTAAGGCTTGGTCAAGCAAGTGAATTCTCTTTGTTAGTTGCAAGTATTGGACTTAAAGCACAGCTTATCTCTGATATTGCTGCCAATTTGATTCAAGCAACAACAATTTTAACTTTTATTGTATCTTCTTATCTTGTGGTTTTAAAATATCCAACACCTATCGCCCTTTCGGACAAAATGCGCAAGGATTAACATGAAATTATTTGTGATTATTATCTGTTTACTAAGCGAGCGTTATCTTATTCATACGTTATCTTCAAAGCGGCAAATTTGGTTGAATCAATTATTTGATCAAATTAAGCTAAAAGCCTCATGGGATAATCCTTATTTATTATTAAGTGCGTTTATGTTGCCCTTAATTTCAATACTAGCTTTGGTATTATGGTTTTTAGGTGATGCTTTATTTGGTTTAGTTGAACTGCTGGTTAATATTATTATTTTTTACTTCTCTTTGGGGCCGACTAATCCATTCTATCCTGAGAGTGTGGACAAAGGTGAATTAATTCATGGGGGTAATGCTGGCTACTATCTAAATAGTGTTCATAATCAGCTGTTTGCAGTGATAATTTTATATATTTTATTGGGACCTATTGCGGCGTTATCGTATCGGTTACTATCATTTAGTCAAAATAAAGAAACTATAGCAGCTTTAGCACAACATTTGGTTGCTTTAATTGATTGGTTGCTGGTTCGAGTCACCGCGTTACTTTATTTATTGGCAGGCAATTTTCAACAAGGTTTTAATACTTACTGCAAAATGATAAAAGCTGTGACACGCGACAATGCCTTATTTTTGAGTACCATAGGCATATTAGCCGCACAAACACAACCTGATAAACCAGTATTAATGATGCAAGCGCAGGATTTAGTCGAACACGCGCTGGTTATTTTAATGGTAATTTTATCACTTCTAACACTGGTAGCATGTTTATGAAGGCTCAATAAATGAACACAATAAAAATAAATCGATGGAACATCAAGTATGGTTTGTGGTTAGGTTGTTTTTTATTATTAAATGCATGTGCTCTGCATCAACCAAATACCTCAGCAATCAATGTATGTTATCAGCAGTGCCAGCAAAAACTCATAGCATGTCGAACCGATTGCCAGCATGCGTGCACTAATTGCCGTCAAGGTGCTTATCAAGCTGCGCTTGAGAACTACAGAGCTTATTTACACGAGCAAGCAGTGCAATGTAAACCGGTTGCTCGTGAGTTGCAATCTTATCGTGACCCATTACAATGCCGCAAAACAACCTGCCATTGTCTAAGTGATTATCAAATTTGTAGCCAAGCTTGTCGGCATAACATTATTAAACAGCGACGAGCACCATGGCACTGTAACTAAATTTAGCGTGACCGATGAGGAAAATATCTATGACTTATGAAAAAACAGTGGACGCTGACCCAGTTGAAACGCGCGAATGGTTAGATGCTTTACAAAACGTTTTGCATCATGAAGGAGAAGACCGGGTAAGCTTTTTATTACATCAGTTATTGGCAATGGCCAGTGCCGAAGGTATTGTTGTCAACGATGCTATAAACACACCTTATCGTAATACTATTAAGCCTGAAGATGAGGCTTTAATGCCACCTGATGAGGGTTTACACAAACGAATTAGTGCATTAATACGTTGGAATGCGGTGGCTATGGTACTGCGCGCTGGTAAACATGCGCCTGAACTAGGCGGGCATATTGCTTCTTACGCTTCAGCCGCCACCCTACTTGAAACGGGGTTTAATTATTTTTTCAAAGGGCCTAATGATAAAACCGGTGGGGACTTAATTTATTTCCAAGGGCATTGTTCTCCAGGAATTTATGCCAGAGCATTTCTAGAAGGTCGGCTTTCTGAAGAGCAATTAGCTAATTTTCGTCAAGAAGTCGGCGTTAACGGTCTTTCTTCTTATCCACATCCTTGGCTTATGCCAGATTTTTGGCAATTTCCTACGGTGTCAATGGGTTTAGGGCCACTGCAGGCCATTTATCAAGCGCGGTTTTTAAAATATTTGGAAAATCGTGAACTTATGCCCAAGGAAAATAAAAAAGTATGGGCTTTTTTAGGTGATGGTGAGATGGATGAGCCTGAATCAGTTGGGGCTTTATCCATTGCAGCACGTGAAAAATTAGATAATCTTATTTTTGTCGTTAATTGTAATTTGCAACGATTAGATGGACCTGTGCGGGGTAATAGTAAAATTATTCAAGAATTAGAAGGTTTGTTTCGGGGTGCAGGTTGGCAGGTAATCAAAGTTGTGTGGGGTGGGCGTTGGGATAATCTTTTAGCACGTGATACAAAAGGTATTTTACAAAAACGCATGGAAGAATGTGTTGATGGTGATTATCAAGCTTATAAAGCCAATGATGGTGCTTATGTGCGTCAACATTTTTTTGGCCAATATCCAGAGCTTGCAAAAATGGTCGAAAATTTGTCAGATGATGACATTTGGCGCTTAAACCGAGGTGGGCATGATGCACAAAAAGTATTTGCAGCTTATAGTCAAGCTACCGCTGCACAAGGCCGACCCACAGTGATTCTTGCTAAAACCATTAAGGGCTATGGTATGGGTGCTGCAGGCGAGGGTCAAAACATCACACATCAACAAAAAAAGATGAGCATTGAGGATTTAAGGGCTTTTCGTGATCGGTTTAGCATTCCTATTAGTGATGATAAGATTACCGATATTCCTTTTTATCGCCCAGAAGAATCAAGCCCTGAAATTCAGTTTTTGAAAAAACATCGTCAAGCTCTTGGTGGCTATCTGCCGGCACGCTCTCATGAATTTACGCCACTTGTTGTGCCTAAATTAAGTGATTTTAGCCAGGTATTAAAAAGCTCTGGAGAACGTGAAATTTCTACGACCATGGCTTTTGTGCGTATTTTATCGACTTTATTAAAAGATAAAAATATTGGCAAGCAAATTGTGCCTATTATTCCTGATGAGTGCCGCACCTTTGGTATGGAAGGTTTATTTAGACAAATTGGTATTTATTCTCCCGTTGGACAACTATATACGCCTGTTGACCACGAGCAAGTGATGTATTACCGCGAAGCCAAAGATGGTCAAATCCTTGAAGAAGGCATTAATGAAGCGGGTGCTTTTTGTTCATGGATAGCGGCAGCAACCTCTTATAGTTCCAATAAGCTACCCATGATTCCTTTTTACATTTATTATTCAATGTTTGGTTTTCAACGTGTTGGTGATTTAGCTTGGGCTGCGGGTGACATACAAGCGCGTGGCTTTTTGCTAGGCGGGACGGCAGGTCGCACAACACTTGCTGGGGAAGGTTTACAGCATCAAGATGGTCATAGTCATATTCTAGCTTCGACCATTCCTAATTGTGTGGCCTACGATCCAACGTTTGCTTATGAGCTTGCTGTTATTGTGCAGCATGGCTTGGAAGAAATGTATGTAAAAGATAAAAGTGTTTTTTACTATATCACCTTGATGAATGAAAATTACACACATCCTGAGATGCCGCAAGGTGTTGAAGAAGGTATTATCAAAGGCATGTATCAATTGAAAGCCGCTGAAAAACCCGTGAATGCGCATGTTCAGCTTCTTGGCAGTGGAACAATTCTACGCGAAGTAATCAAAGCGGCTGCCATGTTACAAGATGATTTTGACGTAAGTAGTGATATTTGGAGTGTGACCAGTTTTAATGAATTAAGAAAAGAAGGTCTGGCTGTGATGCGTGATAACCGTCTAAAACAAACCCATCAAAAGCCGTTTGTTACCACACAATTAGAAGCTAGCCAGGCACCTGTCATTGCTGCAACAGATTATATGTGCTTATACGCTGAACAAATAAGGCCATTCATTGCTAATACCTATGTTGTATTAGGCACCGATGGCTATGGTCGTAGCGATACCCGGGCAAAATTACGGCACTTTTTTGAAGTTGATGCCAAATATATTGTATTAGCAACGCTAACCACGCTTGTGGAGCAAAAAATATTGTCCCAAGATGTGATACCTCAAGCATTTGAGCGGTATGGTATTGACAAAGATAAACCTAACCCGATGTTGCACTAATAAAAAGTTTGAATGTGCTATTTATTAGAGGTCATTAAAATAATTCGTTGATTAAGGATTAGCATGGGCAAAGATATTGAAGTAACCATTCCAGACATCGGTGGCGCAACGGATGTTGAAGTCATTGAAATATTGGTAAATGAAGGGCAAACCATTAAGCCTGATGATTCACTTCTTACGCTTGAATCTGATAAAGCCAGTATGGAAATTCCAGCAACAATCTCAGGTACCATTACAAAGCTTTGTGTGGCGGTGGGTGATAAGGTGTCTGAGGGTGATTTAATTTTAAAAGTTCAGGCATTGGATGAAAAACAAGCTGATGAATCAAGTCAATCTAATGATGACGAATCAAATCAACCTAATGATGTGTTAGAAAATAATTCTGCTGCAACAACGGGGAACAAAACAACGCCCGCGTCTTCATCAACCGCTGATGAACATACAAAATCATTGGTTAAACAAGTTTTGGTGCCTGATATTGGTGGTGCTACAGAGGTTGAGGTTATTGAGATATTAGTTGCAGTTGGTGATAGCATTGCCAAAGAACAAGCCATAGTGACCCTTGAGGGCGATAAAGCAACCATGGATATCCCGGCGCCTTTTGCCGGCATTGTGGAGGATTTAATCGTAAAAGTAGGGGATAAGGTTGCCGAAAAATCATTATTGCTTACGCTTAAAGTTGATGAGCCTGCCAATTTAAATGTTGAAAACCATTCTTTAAGTAACCATCAAGATACCGATAAGACGACCAAAGTATCGCAAGCTTTAGAGCAAAATGTACCTTCGACAAATGATCTACCTTTATCTACAGCTCAAGATTCTCTAGAGGATTTTGAGGCAGAAAAGGTATTTGCTGGTCCGGCTGTACGACGTATGGCGCGCGAGCTAGGCGTGAATTTAAGTGCGGTTAAAGGTACAGGTCGAAAATCACGTATTACAACCCGTGATGTTCAAACATTTATCAAGCAAAAGCTTAATGAACCTTCTCAGTATTCATGGCAGTTACCAGAAGCCGTTTCAATTGATTTTAGTCAATTTGGTCATATAAAAACTGAACCACTTAATAAAATTAAGCGTCTTACGGGTAGCAATTTACATCGTGCTTGGCTAACTGTGCCGCATGTTACGCAATTTGATGAAGCAGATATCACCGAACTAGAAGCATTTCGGCAAGCTAAAAATCCCAAGCTTATACACGATAACGTTAAACTGACCATGCTTGCTTTTGTGGTACGTATTGTATATCAGGCTTTGGTAAAATTTCCGCAATTTAATGCTTCACTTGATAGCACGCAGGAAAATTTAATCCTCAAGCACTATTATAATATTGGTATTGCAGTTGATACGCCTAATGGTTTGGTAGTACCCGTTATTAAAAACGTTGATACATTATCGATTATTGAAATTGCACGTCAAATGGATAAGCTTAGCCAAAAGGCACGCAGCAAAGCGTTGCTTCCCGCAGATATGAGTGGCGGTTGTTTTACCATATCAAGTTTAGGTGGTATTGGCGGCACAGCGTTTACGCCTATTGTAAATCATCCTGAAGTCGCAATTTTAGGCTTATCACGTGCGCAAATAAAACCTATTTATCAAGATAAAACGTTTGAACCTAAACTGATGCTCCCTTTATCCCTTTCTTATGACCATCGGGTGATAGATGGTGCGCAAGCGGCACGTTTTACGCAATATATTGCCACAGCATTAACCGATATTCGTAATATATTATTGTAAATTTATTTTAAGATATGTAAGAGGCAATCAATGACAAAAAATTTAGATACAGATGTGGTGGTAATTGGTAGTGGCCCTGGTGGTTATACTGCGGCTTTTCGAGCAGCGGATTTAGGTAAGAATGTTATATTAGTCGAGCGTTTTGCCTCTATCGGCGGTGTTTGCTTAAACGTTGGATGCATTCCTTCTAAAGCATTATTGCACATTGCTAAAGTAGTTGATGAAGCGCACGAAACTTCAAGCCAAGGTGTGTCGTTTGGTCAGCCAACTTTTGAACAATCCAAACTGGTTGCTTGGAAAAATTCAGTAATAAAAAAGCTCACCGGTGGTTTGAGTGCTCTAGCCAAGCAGCGCAAAGTTCAAGTGATTCAAGGGGTTGCTGAATTCAAAGATGCACATTGTTTGCATGTAGTAGGTGAAGACAATCAAGTAACAGCAATCGATTTTAAGCACGCCGTTATTGCCGTTGGTAGTGAATCGGTCAGTTTGCCGTTTATCCCTGAAGACCCACGAATTTTTTCATCCACAGGCGCACTTGAGCTTAACGACATCAAAGGTGATTTATTGGTGTTAGGTGGGGGTATTATTGGGCTTGAAATGGCCACAGTCTATGCTGCATTGGGCGTCAAAGTGACTGTGGTTGAATTTTTAGAGCAGCTTATACCCGCTGCTGATAAAGATTTAGTGACTATTTTGCAAAAACACATGCAGAAAAAAGGAGTGAAATTCTTACTTAAGACCAAAGTTACTCAGGTTGAGGCTAAAAAAGATGCCTTGCATATCACGATGGAAGGTGAACATGCGACCGATAAGCCTCTAGCATTTCAGCAAATGCTGGTTTGCGTTGGTCGTAAGCCCAATGGCCATAATATTAAAGCGCATAACGCCGAAGTTTATGTAGATGAGAAAGGATTCATTCCAGTTGATAAACAGATGCGTACCAATGTTGCACACATCTTTGCTATAGGCGATGTGGTAGGACAACCCATGCTCGCGCATAAAGCGATGCCAGAGGGCAAGGTGGCCGCTGAGGTGATTGCTGGCAAAAAACATGAATTTTCGCCTTGTGGTATTCCAAGTGTGGCTTATACCGATCCTGAACTCGCCTGGGTTGGCCTGACTGAAAAAGAAGCCAAAGAACAGGGTATTGAATATGAGAAGGGCAGCTTTCCGTGGATGGCCAGTGGGCGGGCGCTTAGCATGGGGCGTGAAGAAGGCTTAACTAAATTAATATTTTGTGCCAAAACACGTCGTATTTTAGGCGCAGGTATTGTTGGGGTAAATGCCGGAGATTTAATTGCTGAGATGACGCTTGCAATTGAAATGGGTTGTGATGTTGAAGATATTGCTCTAACCATCCACCCTCATCCCTCACTCGCTGAAACAATGGCACAATCAGCTGAAATGGTAGAGGGTAGTATTACTGATTTATATTTGCCAAAGAAAAAAGCCAAAGAAAAAAGCTAAATAATAAGCCAATAATACGATGAAATTTTGATGCCTTCTTGGTATCAAAATTTTAAACCTAACTGCATGGCATGCTCCTGAACAAATTTTGTGGATGGTTGTCTTCGTTTGCTTATCTGTTTAACGGTAGGCGGAGATAATTTACCATCAGGTAGTTGTAAAATCGCGTAGAAAATCACCGGATCAAGCAATAACGGTGTTTGGTAACCACGATGGTAGCGAAACACTATGAATAAACAATAATGATAAAACGCTTCATCAAATGAGGTATAAGCAATGGTGCGACTTTGACCAAGCTTAGACTTAATTTGACCATTGGTAACCGTAATTGTCCAGTCATCTAATAAATCTTGTTCTAAACTAAGGGTGTAGTAACGAGTATTTTTTTCAAAACGTATATGATGAGAAAAATTTAAAGTATTGAAATTAAAAAATTGAAACCATGGAAATTGTGTAAACCAAGTAATCATTATCGGGTAAAACTTTTTTACATTTTTATGGGCTAGTGTAAAGCAAATAACCATGATAGGAAAGCCGCGTAAATTGTGCAGCTTAAAGCAAATATTAACCAGTAAAAATCATCAAAGAATGAACAAATAAAATGAAAAAAATATATATTGGCTTAATGTCAGGCACGAGTATGGATGGCGTGGATGCCGTTTTATGTGATGTTGAGACCCACGAGCTTATTGAGGGGTTGACGTATCCTTATCCTTTGACCTTAAAAAAGGAGCTGGAATATATTGTGACTCACCCTGTTGGCACGCTTCATTATTTCAGCCAATTAAACACAAGAATTGGTCAGATATTTGCCAAAGCTGCGCTTTGTTTATTAGAAAAGCAAAAATTACCGCGAGAACAGATACAAGCCATTGGCAGCCATGGTCAGACTTTATGTCATGATGCCAATCAATCCATTCCTTACACCGTACAACTAGGATGTGCTCATACCATCGCGTACCTGACAGGTTTTGATGTGGTTGCCGATTTTCGTACCCGTGATTTAATCAACCATGGTCAGGGTGCGCCATTGGCACCTTTATATCATCGGTGGTTATTTCAAGGTATATATCCGCTTATGCTGATTAATATTGGTGGTATTGCTAATGTGACTTATCTGGTTAATGGTCATAAAAGCATGGGTTATGACATCGGGCCTGGAAATTGTTTAATGGACTGCTGGATTGAATATTGTCTTCATAAACCCTATGACCACAATGGTGATTGGGCGCAAAGCGGGCAGGTGATAGCGCCTTTGCTAGCCTCTTTATTAAAAGATGTGTTTTTTAACTTAGAAGCGCCAAAAAGTATTGGACGAGAATATTTTTCCTTGGCCTGGCTACAATCTTATTTAAAAGCGTCATACCAACCTCAAGATGTTCAAGCTACTCTATTGCACTTGACTGTCTGCCTTATTGTGCAAAGTATTGAGGCAAACGCCATTAAGCCCAAGGAAATTTTACTCTGCGGCGGCGGGGCGCATAATACATGTCTATTAAATACATTAAAAAAAGCGTTACCTGATATAAAAATTGCCACCACCAAGGCGCGAAACATTGACCCAAATTTTATCGAAGGCATGATGTGTGCATGGCTTGCTGATAAATGCCTAAACCGTATTCCACTTGATTTAAGCACCATTACCGGTGCTAAACATCAAGCCATTTTAGGGGTTATTTACCCAGGACTATCCAACAAAAATTGATTTTGTACTTTACAAAATTTATCAAATATGATTAATCTGTAGCGTTACATATAAAGATTAAAGGATTATGATTTGTATCGTATTGGTTTGTTCATTATTTTTTTTGTATCAGCGTGTCACCAACCTCCTGTTGATTTACTCAAAACGATTCCTTTAAATTCTAAAAATTTAGCTGTAATACAGCATTATCCCTTGCCTAAAAAGCCATTAAAGCAAAAGCTTTTTAAAGACCAACAATTACAAAATTTAATACATATTGCTTTAACTGATTCGCCTGATATTACAGCAGTTAAAATAAGGGTAATACGCGCAGAGCAAATAGCGCAGGCAGCTTATGCTACTTTATGGCCTGTTGCTGGACTAACCAGTAATTTTGGTAAACGTTTTTTTAAAGCGCATGGTAGGTTACCTCAACCATTACAAAGTTTAGCATTTGAGCAATTATCTCAAGCTAACATTAATTTTAATTTCAATTATGAATTAGATTTTTGGGGTAAAAATCGTGAAAATTTAGCCAGTCATTTAAGTGAAATATGTGCAGCTAAAATGGCCAAAGCGCATACAAAATTAATACTATCATCGTTGATTGCAATTCATTATTTTGCTTTACAAAATATCGAGTTACAGATAAACCTGGCGCGAAAAGTACAATCTGCTCAACAAGAAATTCAAAATATTGTATTATCACGTGCTCAAAAAGGGGTGCTATCTGATGTACCGGTTAAAACCGCACTTACGCAACTTGAACAATCTTATTTAAAACTTGATGCTTTAAAACTTGAAAAACAACAAGTGCAATTTAAATTAGCTTACTTGATGGGTAAAAATCCTCTTAAAACGCAGATTGAAATCAAGCCAACTAAACCATCAGAACTAAGACTTAGCCTGCCTAAAATTTTACCTGCTAATTTATTGGCGCAAAGACCAGATATTTTAGCAGCAAGAGCAAAAGCCCAAGCGGCCGCTCATCTAGTTCAAGTTGCCAAAACAGCCTTTTACCCAAATATTAATTTGGCTGCTTTTATAAGTGGCCAATCTTTTTATTTTAGCCAATTTTTTAATGTGGCCATACGCACACAAGGCGTCAATGCTGCCCTTGATTTGCCTATTTTTGATGCAGGCGCCAGGCAGGCTAATCTAAACAAGCAATACGCTGAATATGAGCTTGCTGTAAATCAATATAATCAGACTATTTTGCATGCTTTACATGATGTAGCTGACAATTTAGCTGCCTTCAAAACAATCGAACAAAAAATTAAGCATCAGCATCGTGCTGTTGCCGCAACACAGGCAAATTTTAATTTACTTCAGGCGCGATTTACCCATGGCATTATTGATTACTTACCAGTTCTTGAAGTTAAAGAAACACTTTTTGAACAACAAGCCGTTTTATATGGATTGGAAAATAATAAAAAACAAACCTATGTTGCATTGGTAACGGCGTTAGGAGGTCGATTTTAAGTGAGAGAAAATAACGATAAAAAAAACACACAATCATCATTATCAACCACAAAAAATATCCAAAAACGTCGTATCTTGCTGCTTGTTTTGGGTGGTATTTTTTTATTAATAGGGTTATTAGGTTTTTTATATTGGTTTATTTGGGCGCAATACACCGCGTATACCGATGATGCCTATGTAAAAGGCAATCAAGTACCTTTGATGTCGCAGGTAGCCGGTCAAGTCATTGAAGTCACCGTTGAGGATACACAATATGTTAAAGCTGGTCAGCTTATCGCGCGATTAGATGATAAAAACTATCAAATTGCCTTACAAAAAGCTGAAGCTAATTTAGCGCAAACTATTCGCCAAGTCAGTGGTTATTATGCAGCAGCAGCTAGTGCACAAGAAAATATTATATTAACAAAAGCTAATTTGGTTGAGGCACAATTAGATATAAAGCGACGTCAAGGCTTAGAAGGAAGACGTGCTGTATCAAAAGAAGAAATTGCTCATCTTAATACCATCCTGCAAGCAACAAACGCGCGCTACCAAATAGCAAAACATCAATTTACGCAAGCTTTAGACCGTGTTAATGATACATCGCTTTATACTCATCCGCAGGTTTTGATTGCACAAGCACAGTTAAAACAAGCTTATCTTAATGTGCAGCGTACCAAAATTATTGCGCCTGTATCAGGTTTTGTTGCTAGAAAAAATATTCAGTTAGGCCAACAAGTAGCGGTTAATACACCACTTTTAGCCATTATACCGTTGTATGATGTTTGGATTGATGCCAATTTTAAGGAATCTAAACTAGAGTTTTTACGTATTAATCAGCCGGTGACAATCTCAGCTGATGCTTATCCCAACAAAACTTATCATGGAAAAGTTGCAGGCTTAAATGCTGGTACCGGTGAAGCTTTTGCTTTGCTTCCTCCACAAAACGCCACTGGAAATTGGATTAAAATAGTTCAAAGGCTACCCGTTAGAATTATGCTTAATACCAAAGAGCTTCGAAAGCACCCCTTACAATTGGGTTTATCTGTACGAGTGAGTGTAGATACTCATATTCGCCAAGGTCAGCGTATGCGGTCTCAAACACATCAAGTACCGCTACATTTGATAACTAAGGTATATAAAAATGAACTCGCGCAGGTCAATGGCCTTATTTTAAAGATAATGCAGGCAAATTCTGTCAATCAAACATTTAATAATACAAAATTATGAGCAATAATCTACCACTTAAAGGCGGGCGGCTTTGGTTGATGACTTTGTCTTTGTCACTCGCAATTTTTATGAATGTACTAGATACTTCGATTGCAAATGTGGCCATTCCCACAATTGCCGGCGATTTAGGTGTTAGTGCTGATAATGGAACTTGGGTTATTACCTCTTTTGCAGTAAGTCAGGCAATTATGTTGCCATTAACGGGTTGGTTGGCGCGTCGTTTTGGTGAATTAAAACTTTTCGTATTGTCCACAACTTTGTTTACTCTTAGCTCAATTTTATGTGGATTGTCTCAAAACCTCACCATGTTGGTTTGTTTTCGTGTTTTACAAGGCGCAGTTTCGGGACCAATGATTCCACTATCACAAAGTATTTTATTAAATAATTTTCCTGAAGAAAAAAAAGGGCTAGCCACAGGTATTTGGGCAATGACTGCTGTGGTAGCGCCCATATTTGGGCCAATTATGGGCGGCATTATTATAGATAATTACACCTGGCCTTGGATTTTTTATATTAATGTACCAGTAGGTATTTTTTCAGTATGTTTTACATTGATTACACTTGCTGGGCGTGAAAGTTCTATCGAACATACGCCAATTGACTATGTAGGGTTGATTTTACTTATCATCGGTATTGGTTGTTTACAGATTTTATTGGATAAAGGTCAAGATTTAGATTGGTTTAAATCAGCAGTGATTCAAATTTTAGGTATTATTGCTGTTATTTCTTTAAGTTTTTTAATGGTTTGGTTATTAACACAATCTGATCCCATTGTTGATTTATTATTATTTAGCGATCGTAATTTTGCCGTAGGGGTGATTTGCCTAACCCTAGGTTTTTTAATTTATTTTTCTAATGTGGTCATTTTTCCGCTATGGCTACAAACTCAAATGGGTTATACCCCCACTTGGGCAGGACTTGCCTCGGCACCAGTAGGATTTTTACCCGTGTTATTAACACCTGTTGTAGGCAATTATATGAATCAATTTGACTTGCGTAAAATTGTAAGCTTGGGTTTTTTTGTTTTTATGTTAACGTCATATTGGCAGTCAAATTTTTATACTGGTATTGGATTTTGGCAGTTAGTTGAACCACGCTTGATTCAAGGTTTGGGGATTAGCTGTTTTTTTACACCATTAATAGCCATTATTTTATCTGATATTAGTCGTGAAAAAATGGCAAGTGCGCTTGGACTCGCTAATTTTTTTCGTATCATAGGCGGCAGTTTTGGTACATCTATTAGTGTAAGTATTTGGAATGATCGAGAGGCTTTTCATCAAAGTCGTCTTGTTGAAAATATTAATGAATACAACACGTTTTATATACAGTTTAAAGATCAACTTAATGATTTGGGTGTGCATAGTATGCAGTCAATGGGGATCATTTATCGTGGCATCATTCAGCAAGCGTACATGTTGGCCACCAACGATATTTTTCGTTTGTCTGCTTGGATTTTTGGTGGATTATTATTTTTAGTATGGCTCGCTCGCCCAATTAAACCTAATTTAACGACTAAACCCATATTAATGGAGTAGTTTAAAAAACTACGTGATAGCATAAGACGTTTTAAAAAGTTTCTTCGTTAAAAGACCAATGAAAACACTCAAGTATTTACCATATTCACCTAATCTTTATAATATCTATCAACAATTATCACATTTGCCAGGTTTTGTATTATTGGAAAGTGCTGATAAAGTTCGGGGGCGCTATGATATCATCAGTGCTTATCCTTATGATTTAGTTGAAAATAACGGTTTATTAACAGCGCTTTTTGATGAACTTTCCCAAAAAATACCTTTGCATCAAAGTGAGTTAACGCTGCCTTTTCAAGGAGGCGCGATAGGTTTTTGTGGTTATGAATTAGGCAAGCACGCGCTTTTACCCAATCTTTTACCTAAGCCCTCCATGGTATCTATGCCCCACGCTCTATTTGGTTTATACGATTGGGCGATTATTGTTGACCATCATCTGAAACGCATCAGTCTTTTTGCCGCTAATCAAAAAACACACACCCAATACATCATTAAAGATATTCTGAAATTATGGCAAAAACCTCTAGCCAACGCAGTGCATGCTCAAGCAGCTAACTTGAAAGCATGTCTCACCAAAACTCAATACAGTCAATCTTTTAAAGCAATTAAGCACAGTCTTTACAAAGGCCGTTGTTATCAAGTTAACTTAACGCAACCCTTCACATTGGATTATCAAGGAACCCCTTGGGCAATTTATCAAAAAATTAGTCGCTATAATCCAGTGCCATTTGCGGCCTATCTTCACCTAAATCATCATCCTATCCTAAGCTTTTCACCAGAACGCTTTTTACATATATCGCACGATAAAATATTAACCTCACCCATCAAAGGCAGTATTAAGCGTGCTCGTTGTCCTGCTAAAGATGCAGCGCTAAAAGATGTGCTATCACAAAGTGTCAAAAATCGTGCTGAAAATATCATGATAGTTGATTTATTACGACATGATTTAGGTCAAGTGGCCAAACCTGGCAGCGTGAATGTTCAAGCTTTATGTACGGTTGAAAGCTTTAAATCTGTGCATCATTTAGTAAGCCATATCCAAGCGCATGCTCGCGCTGATATAACTTGTTTTGATATCTTTAAAACCTGTTTTCCAGGTGGCTCCATCACTGGGGCGCCAAAACATGAGGCGATGAAAATCATCGATGAACTTGAGCCTTTTGCTCGCGGTGTTTATTGCGGTAGTATTGGCTATTTTTCAGCCCATGGTCAGGCAGACAGCAATGTGGCAATCCGTACCATGGTAGCTGATGATAAAAAACTTTATTTAGCCGCAGGTGGCGGCATTACCATTGATTCCGATTTAGAAGAAGAATATCAAGAATGCTTGACAAAACTTAACGCCATATTAAGAAGTTTGGATATTTTAAATTAACATGCATATTACTCTTTCAAAGCACGCCTTAGAATTTTACCAACATTCGTTTTAGGTAATTCTTCATAAAATTCAATAATTTTAGGAATTTTATATCCAGTAAGATGTTGGCGACAATGCGCAATGATGGCATCTTTGGTTAATGACGCATCGCGTTTAACAATACACGCTTTGATGCGCTCACCAGACACTTCATGCTTAATACCAATGACCCCAACTTCTAATACTTGAGGCATAAGGCTTATAACTTGTTCAATTTCGTTTGGATATACATTAAAACCTGAAACAATGATCATGTCTTTCTTTCTATCTACTAAGTACACATAGCCCTCGTCATCCACTCGAGCAATGTCACCTGTTTTAAGAAAACCATCCGCTGTCATCACTGCTTGAGTTTCATCTGGTCGTTGCCAATATCCGCGCATTACCTGGGGGCCTTTAACACAAAGCTCGCCAGGCTCATTCACGCCACATTCGTTATGATTATCATCACGAATAGAAATATCTGTAGAAGGTAAGGGTAAACCAATGCTGCCATTATAATTTTCAAGATATAAAGGATTGATAGTCACCGCGGGCGATGTTTCAGTTAGGCCATAAGCTTCTAGTAATTTAATATGCGTTGTTTCATACCAACGATGGGCAACACTTTTTTGTAAAGCCATGCCTCCTGATAAAGCAAGTTTGGTTTTAGAAAAGTCAATTTGACCGAATTTGGAATGATTAAGCAGTGCATTAAATAATGTATTTACGCCGGTGATGGCAGTGAACTGACTGTTTTTAATATCATTGATAAAGCGATTCATATCACGTGGATTGGTAATAAGAATATTTTTAGCGCCAGCTTTTAAAAATAATAAACAATTCGCTGTGAGTGAAAAAATATGATAAAGCGGCAAGGCAGTGACAATAATATCTTGTTGGTTGATATGTAAAGGTGCCACCCAACTATAGGCTTGTAAAACATTGGCAACCATATTTTTATGAGTAAGTATGGCACCTTTCGCAATGCCTGTGGTGCCGCCTGTATATTGTAGAAAGGCAATGTCTTGTGAGGTAATTGTGCAAGCTTTAAAAGCCGTAGTAGGGTATTTAAGTGTGTCAAAGAACTTAATGGCATTGGGTAGATGGTAGGCAGGTACCATTTTTTTTATATATTTGACAACATTGTTGACTAAAAAACGTTTCATGATTGATAAGCAATCGCCCACTTCAGTCACTAAAATGTGTTTTAAAGCAGGCATTTTAGGCAAAGCTTTCTCAACAGTATGAGC
>PKDH01000043.1 GCA_002863045.1 Legionella sp. | reverse complement strand
TTGCTGACTTAAAAGGGGTTTAACTCGTTTACATATCGCTCAAAATTTATAACCATGGTTCCCGCGGACAAAGCCGCGGGACGTAGGCGTTAAGATAGCCGTAAACACCACATAGACCTAATCCTGAGATTTAGCTAACCCTATTGCCTACTTCCCTCAACCAATTCTATTGCCTACTTCCCTCAACCAATTCTATCGCCTACTTCCCGCGGTATATCCGCGGGATCTAGCCACACACTTATATCACTCAAAAATTGTAACCAATGAATCCTAAGCACTTGGTCGTAGCAAAGGGGGATTTACTACCGAAATTCATATGGTTGCGTTAAAAATTGGTTCACAGAACCTAGACAAGAAGATCATATGAAATTCTATTTAACTCAGCGCGTTATTTCTTTTTTCACCCTTTCTTTTTTTGTCTCTTAATATTTTTGTCTGGTACAAAGAAAAATTTGAAATTAAAAAAACAAGATGCTTTTGCAATTAAATGAAAAATTACCTCTATAATTTAAATCTTCAAGGATAAATTTAATTAAGGAGAAACTGGTGGAATTATTGGTCACTCTTGGACTATTGGTAGTATTTGCGGTGGTATTTGTATTAGCTGGTGTTAAGTTTGTACCACAAGCTGAAGAGTGGACTGTTGAGCGTTTTGGGCGCTATACCCATACTTTATCGCCAGGTTTGAATTTAATTATTCCGTTTATCGATAGCGTTTCGCATAAATTATCCAAGCGTGAACGTGTGCTCGATATTCCACCGCAAGAGGTGATTTCCTCAGATAATGCCATGGTCACCATTGATGCGGTTTGTTTTTATCAAGTGATAGATGCAGCCAAAGCAGCCTATCAAATTGATGATTTACAATATGCCATTCGTAATTTAACCATGACCAATATTCGTACAGTGTTAGGTTCGCTTGAATTAGATAGCATGCTCAGTCAGCGTGATGAAATCAACAGCCGCTTGATGCATGTGGTTGATTTAGCTACGAATCCCTGGGGTGTTAAGGTTGCCCGAATAGAGATAAGAGATATCAGACCACCTAAAAATCTAATCGAAGCCATGGCCAATCAAATGAAAGCTGAACGTGAGAAACGTGCTGCGATATTAAATGCTGAGGGTTTTAGGCAGGCGGAAATTTTAAAAGCTGAAGGGGATAAAACTTCACAAATTTTACGTGCTGAAGCGGCCAAGCAAGAAGCTTATTTAGCCGCTGAAGCGCGTGAACGTACCGCAGAAGCTGACGCGCGTGCGATTTACTCGGTATCCCATGCGATATCTAAAGGGTCTATTGAAGCGGTGCATTATTTTATTGCGGAAAAATACATCGATGCCTTACATACCATTGGCGCATCAGATAATAGCAAAATGGTGATGATGCCATTAGAGGCAAGTGGGGTGATTGGCGCACTTGGCGGTATGACGGATATGCTGCGTCATATGCACGATTCAAACACATCCTCAAATCAGGCATCAAAGTGAGCTATGGTTATTGGTTAAGTTTGGCACTAATACTGTTAATCGCTGAAAGTTTAGGTGCGGCTGGATTTTTATTGGTTTTAAGTATTGCCGCCGCTGTAATTGGTCTTTTAACGTGTGTCATTAGTTTGTCTTTAAACTTACAACTTACTTTATTTGCTGGTTTATCTGTGGTCATGGTATTGGTATATGGCTTGCGAAAACCTAAAGTGGGTCAATCTACTCTTAACCAACCGCTACATGCTTTGATACATCAGCAAGCCATTTTAGTTGAAGCGTTACGTGATGGTCAGGGTCGAGTGCGGATACGTGATTCTACTTGGCCTGTTAAAGGACCTGATTTACCCAAAGGGCAGATGGTTCGAGTGGTTGATATTACCGAAGATGCTGTTTTAGTCGTCGAGCCTGTGGATGCTTAATTAAATCTAGGCTGCTGGCAGGCTGCAAGTTGGGCGGACACTGATAGCGTTGGGTACATATTAAGCTTTAATTCATGTTCATAAGCTGAAAATTGTTTACCTTGTTTAAAAGCGGCATATTGGTTGTGCAATAATAGTTTTTTAATTTGTAATTTTGTGCAAAAAGTGGCCGTACCAATTAGGTTTTGATAATCGGTCAGTTTTAAGTAAATAGGCATAACAAGTGCAAAACGTGGGTTGGCAATACCACGGCGCACCCAAGAAGCTAAATTTTCTTGCGCTTCTTTTTTGGATTGAAAAATATAAGCGCCACCATAACCAGGTGTCCAAAATGATAAGCGAGCGTCAGTTTGCTGTCCAGATGCCTGGTAAATAAATACATAAAGTGTCATATTGAGGTGATTTTATAAAATTGTGGCACGTTGTAAAATCGTACCACAAAAAAGACATAAATCCATCATCTAGGATAAATGAATAGAATATTGTTGGCTTAGTCTTGCTTCATCGTTTATTTGATGGCGTTTACGACAAGCAAAAAAACGGCTATTGACCTGAAAACTTGAGGTATCTTGAGCCAATTGCGCATTAGCATTAGGCGACACCAAAGGATTAAATATCAAATTAGCGTAGCCATGCACATCTTTATGCCAATTTGTTGACCATTCGCTAGAGGTGGTGATACCTAATTCATTTTTAAGCGGTAGTAAAGCATATTTTTTACCAGGCGCAAAATAGGCTAATACACGCGAGCCTCTATATAGTTCACGGTCAAATTCAGCATCTTCTGGTAATAAAGGCATGCGATTTGGCTGATTGATTGAATCAAGTTCGGCGGTACTAATTTTTTGACTGCTGCCGCCTAATGTGCCCACTAAATAATGATTCACAACCCAGGGATCATCATCTGGAAAGCAGCGTACCCAGATTTCACTATGACTAAAATTGTGTGAATCTGCCGTTAAAATAGTAGCAATTTGATGATGGCGGCAAAGCTGTAATAGACGTGACCATTCTTCATGATGACCGCGATAATCTTCAGCAGGATTTTTACCCATGACCAAAGGCAGGGGTGATAAAAGGATTTTATTAGATGCTTTTGAATCATTGAGCGAAGCTTCAAGCCATTGCCATTGTTCTTCACCTAATAAAAAAGCATCTGCTGGGGCGTCATCGGTTTGGGTATAGCGATTATGTAGCATAAAAATCTCATGCTGGCCGATACGTATTTTAAAATACGGGCCTAATCGACCATGTTTGGTTGTTACTTTACCGTAGCCGTCTGTGGTTTGTGTGGTAAATTGTGGTAATAAAGTATGACGATGAAAAGCACGCTCCATATGCTGTTGCACGATGCGTTCATCTTGGGTAGTAATGGCTTTACGACTATTTTTGCCTGTATCATGATCATCAATAAGTGGATAAAAGCCAGCGCCTATTCTGGCAAAAGCAAGCTTTGAGGGTTTGAAAAAATCATGGCGTAAATGCGCGCTAAAAGCTTCTTCAGATTTAACATGGGGTTCAAAAATATGACGATTGTGCCGAAATAAATTACTGAAACTAAAATAAAATTCACCATTATACAAATCACCCAAATGTAAAATGACATCATAAGGTTTGGGTTGTTTTTCAATGTGTTCGTAAATCTTTTTCGTTTGACGCTCGTTATTTAAACCCAATAAGCGACCGAAAACCCCTAGTTGTTCGAAACGTTCCTGGTCGCCACCCAAGGCAATATTTAGTGGTTGTGGGTCTTGGCGTGCTGGCGGCGTCGTGATAATAAAATCTTGACCATCAAGCATTGATAGTGAAGCAGGTAGGATGGATTTTTTTTGATAAAGCACATCGCAACGATACTCAGTATGGCATAAAAGTTCAGGGGTTCTAAAATGTAAAATCTTTTGCGATACAATTTGATTGGCTTCATCTAATTCAATATTGGCAAGCGCACAGCGGATTTGTGCGGTATTTGGCGCTTCATCAATAAGAGGGGTTAACAAAAGCTCAAAATCGGCAGGCGAAAACTTTTTGTGTAGCATAACGCTTGAGGTTAAACACACACGGTCATCATGAATATCAGGCTCTTCATTTTTGAAGCCATCCTTATAAGTCAACTCTCCCCATAAAATATGTTTGATACGTGGCATATTGGGCATGGCATTATCCTTATTAAGTTAAACCATCCAACAAGATGGATGAAATTTCCATATCTTGTTTAACTTAGCACATGAAACAATATTTACAATTTTCAGAGCATAGGATGCCTTAGACAACTGGTTTAAAAGCACGACTTAATTGTATGGCCATCTCCAAAGATTGTTCATAATTGAGCCTTGGGTCAACCAAACTATGATAGGCATGTTTTAAATCTTCAGCGCGTAAATCCCGTGCACCACCTAAGCATTCGGTGACGTTTTCGCCGGTTAGCTCAAAATGCACCCCACCTAAAACACTATGATTTTGTTGATGAATGGTAACCGCCTGAGTAAGCTCGGCTAAAATATTGTCAAAATGTCGAGTTTTATAGCCATCCTTAGTGGTTTCTGTATTGCCATGCATAGGATCGCAGGACCAGGTAACCGGAATCTTAGTTTGCTGAACTGCTTGAATTAAATTTGGCAGACAATCATTAATTTTATCCATACCGAAACGCGTGATAAGCAGTAACCGTCCAGCTTTTTTATGAGGATTAAGGTGATTAACTAAATCACAAAGCCATGCGGGTGTTGCACTTGGCCCAATTTTAATACCGATAGGATTATCAATGCCTGCAAAAAAATTAACATGTGCTTCATTGAGCATGGCTGTACGCATACCAATCCAGGGCAGGTGTGTGGCAAGATTGTACCAACGCCCTTTGATACAACGGGTGAGTGCTTGCTCGTAATATAAATTAAGCGCTTCGTGAGAAGTGTAAAAATCAATTTTGGTTAAATTGCTACGCTGAATGCCGTCGATAGCGGCCAAAAATTCTAAAGATTGGGCCAACGAATCAACAATCTCTTGGTAAGCTTGCGCCTGATGGGCATGATGCACAAAACTTAAATCCCATTGTCTGGGATTATTTAAATCAGCAAAGCCGCCACTTACTAATGCACGGATAAAATTAAGTGTCATCGCTGCATGTCCATAGCCTTCTAACATACGCTTAGGATTAGGAGTACGCGCAGTTTCATTAAATTCAGGTGCATTAATCAAATCACCACGATAACTGGGTAGCGTAATTTGATTGATGGTTTCCATAGGGTTGGAGCGGGGTTTAGCATATTGCCCAGCAATACGACCTATCCGCACAATAGGACGACGCAAGCTGTGCAATAAAATTAAACTCATCTGCAGTAAAATTTTAATTTTATTACTAATAATAGGGGATGAACAATCACCAAATGATTCCGCGCAATCACCACCTTGCAGAATAAAAGCCTCACCGCGCCCGGCTGCAGCAATTAAATGAGTCAGCTTATTGACTTCACCTGTGGTGACCAAAGGTGGTAGATGACCTAGTTGCCCAATAACTTTATCGCGCAGCGCTTTATCAGGGTAATCGATGGCTTGTCGACAAGGATATTGTTGCCATGCGGATGGTGACCATTGTGTCATGATAAATCGTTATTTGAACAGTTAAGTTAAAATTAAGTATCTCTTAATTACCCCAAAGCCGCAACCGTATAAACATATGATGCGTTATATATTAAATAAATAGCTCAAGATGTTTTATTTTTTGTCGATATGATAAGTATAAAACATTATTAGGGAGAAGGTTATATGCATATTTTATTGCAAGGACACCAAACTCAAGCACAAATCATCCAACAAATTACCGACTTATTACATTTTTTAACGAATAAATATGCTATTGCTTTATTCGAAGATATTGATTTATCCCTTAATTTGCTTGATGCCCAAGGCAATGGCCTTGAATTAATCGATGATAAAACGGGTGAAACCTATCGTTATATTGAAATCAAACAAAACGCTTGTTTTATTGGTAAGCCTGTCCTATCGCGCTCACGATTATCTTTAGTCGTTGATAACACCAAATAAATCCAATGAATTATCTTAAAAACTGGTGCGCGCAATGCACCATACATCGACAAATTGAACACCTTGTTGCTTAAACAAAAGGGCTAACTGGTGAGCAGTGGAGCCAGTGGTTAAAATATCATCGACAAGAATGATATGTGCAAAAGGCACAGAACGTACGCTAAAAGCTTTGTTTAAATTAGTTTGTCGCGCTTGACGGGTTAGTAGGGTTTGCGCTTTGGTGTTTTTTATTTTGCTGCAGGCATGCATTAGTAATGGCAACTTAGTAATGCGGCTTAATCTTTTAGCTAAAACCATGGTTTGGTTAAATCCACGTAGGTAAAATTTATGGGGATGCAATGGCACTGGAATTAAACAGGTGTTGGTAAGGGGTGGTTTGGCTTTGAGCATCAAGCTTGCCAGCAAGGTTTGTAAATATAAACCTCGTTGATATTTAAATTCATGAATTAGTGTGCGCAGTACTGGGTCTAGCTGATAATGACAATAAACTTTATCAAAAGCTGGTGGGCGTTTGATACAATGCCCACATACATTAAACGCGCTTTGTTCCAATGGCAAACAACACACATCACAAGCGTGCGTGATGGGGTGTAATAACGCCCAGCAAGCGTCACAAAGCATACAGCCATTATCGAAAGATATTTGGCATAAGACGCATGATTTCGGCAATAAAAGCCATTGAGCGATGGTTGGAAAACGCATGGTTGATTTTAAAAATATCTTACTAAAAAAACTTATAGCTTGGCACGCAGTGCTGAGGCTGGTGGTGTAGCTGCTGATTCTGGCGGTGTAGCTGCAGAAGCGGGCTGAAAATAGTTATAGCCTTTAGTACGTTGTACAGGAACTAAAAGATTACCATCTTCTGTGACATATCGAATATTATTGACCGCTGAGTTAGGCGTTGACATAAGACATTTTCTTATAAAAATTAAACGAAACCACATGTTAATTAATTTGATACCAAAAGACTATATTTTTAAAACAATGTTAGTATTTAGATTTTAAAATAGATTAAATAATATGCCATTAAGTGACTATGAATTAGAGATGGTTGGGTTAATTGACACGCAAGTAGCACTTTTGCGGCAAAAAAAAGCAACTGATGCGGTGATATTAGTAACATTAGCTGATTTTGTTCCTGAGGTACGTTGTTTAGCGCAAGCTAATAATCAAATAGCTTTGGAGCTATTACAGCAGCCCTATCCTGATTTTTATCATTTTTTTCAACTCATCACGCAATTTGCCTGATATGGATATTTGCTGAAGGTGACAAAGGTGTCTGTGTGATACAAAATATCTTTGATTTTAAAAAGGGTTAGACATTAACGTGATAAAGTTACCAGAAATTAAAAAAACCTTTGCGCAACATGCTTATCAATATGAACAATCGGCTAAAATTCAGCATGAAATTGGTCAGCGACTATTCAAGCGCTTAGCGTATCTCTCCATGACGCCAACAACAATTCTAGACTTAGGGTGTGGGACAGGTGTGTTATCGGCTCAACTAAAACAACACTATCCCAAAGCGTTAATTATTGGGCTTGATCTGGCATTTGAGATGCTACAATGTAGTCAAAAAAAACAACATTTTTGGCGTAAGTGGCCATTGGTTCAGGCAGATATGCATGGATTACCTTTTGCTGATAATACATTTGATTTAATCATCAGCAATCAGGTAATTCATTGGAGTCCTACACTGTTAGTATTATTTAAAGAATTATATCGTATTATGCGCGCTGAAAGTTGCCTGATGTTCTCAACACTTGGGCCTGATACGTTTCAAGAAATCAATCAAGCCTGGCAGCATGATACCCTCTGTCGTCATACCAATGAGTTTCGTGATATGCATGATATTGGGGATATATTATTAACAGCACATTTTGCTGATCCGGTGGTGGATATGGAGCGCCTAAAAGCACGTTATTCAAGCTTACATGATTTATTTCAAGGCTTAAAAGCGCAAGGCGTTAAAAATATTCATCCTAGACGTCACCCAGGCTTAACGGGTAAAAAAAATTGGCAGCGCTTTATAACTAATTACCCACAAGAGCAGGGTAAATTTTCCCTTTCCTATGAGGTAGTGTATGGCCAGGCTTGGAAAGTAGCACCTATCAAAAGTGCGTCTGCTCAAGAAACCTACATACCGGTGAATAGCATTCAAAAACTTAAGCGTTAATTTTTATACACAAGCATACGGGCTTATTAGAGGAAAAAATGATGGAATTTGTTAGCCAATATATCGCACATCAACCTGATAAATCGGGCTTTATTGCTTATTCGCCAGCAGAGCATTTGGTTTGGCAAACGTTATTTACGCGTCAACTAAACGCTTTGCCGCAAATTGCATGTTCACAATTTTTACAAGGTTTACAAGCACTTGGTTTGTCAAGCCATTGTATTCCCCAACTACCAGAGATTAATCAACGCTTAACTCATGCCACTGGGTGGTCGGTTGCACCTGTAGAAGCACTTATCTCAGCACGTGATTTTTTTACGCTGCTTGCTTCTAAACGTTTTCCAGTCGCTACTTTTATCCGTAGCATGGAAGAATTAGATTATGTTAAAGAACCTGATATTTTTCATGAAATTTTTGGTCATTGCCCGATGTTAACGCATACAGTGTATGCTGAATTTATTCATCAATTTGCCTGTACCGTACTTTCTTTGCCTGAAAAGGATTGGCCACTTTTACAGCGGTTGTTTTGGTTTACAGTTGAGTTTGGGTTAATTAAGAGTGAAAAAGGTTTACGAGCTTATGGTGGTGGCATTTTATCTTCCATCAGTGAGGCGGCGTATAGCGTGCAAAGTGATGTGCCTGTGCGTGTTTTATTTGAACCACTTACCGCATTTCGCACCCCTTATCGTATTGATAAACTGCAAGTGGTTTATTTTGTGATTGATAGTTATGAGACATTGTATCAATTAGTCAAACAAGATTTAGCTAAGCTTATTAAGCGTGCTTATGAGTTAGGTGAGTTGCCAGCGCTTTTTACGTTTGACTCAGATAATCCTCACATTCATATTTTGGCTTGTTAGGTAAAACTATGGAAAGCCTATGGCATTTATTTGTTCTCAATTGTCAAGCTCTATGAGACTTGCTAATATCAAGCACAATTTTAAAGATTTTATTTTTGCGAAGGAGAATTACTTGATTAAAGTACTCATCGTGGATGACCATGCACTGGTTAGAATGGGTATTCGCCATTTGTTAAGTGATTTATCAACCATGGAAGTCATAGCTGAAGCGGAAAATGGTGAACAAGCATTAGGATTAATCAAGCTACACAAACCTCACGTTGTTTTACTCGATATGAAAATGCCAGGCATCGATGGTTGGGAGGTTACAAGACGCCTGAAAAAATCACATCCCTCAATTAAAATTATTGTCCTAACCGCACTAAGTGCCGACCCCCTGCCTGCTCGTATCTTACAATTAGGTGCCATGGGGTATATGACCAAAGAATCTAGCGTCGAGGAAATGGCGCAGGCGATTATCAAAGTTGCTAAAGGTGAAAAGTATTTAAGTCCTGAAATTGCACAGAAGATGGCCATTAACAGTTTGGAATCGGTAAAAGACTCGCCGTTTGATGTATTGTCTGAGCGTGAAATGCAGGTGATGTTTATGATAACAAGCGGTATGAATGTTCAAGATATTGCGGATAGGTTATTTTTAAGCACCAAAACCATCAATGGGTATCGCTATCGCATGTTCGAAAAATTATCGATTAAAAACGATGTCGAATTAACCCATCTTGCTCTCAAACATCATGTAATTGAAAAAATGGCAGATGCAACACTTTGATAGAGTCTAAATATCGCCTTGCGTTAAAATATGCTTTTTGGTAGCGATGATGAGTCGTATTACATTAACCACAAATATTAAAAAATGCCTAACCGCATTACCTGAAAGTCCTGGTGTTTACCAAATGATTTGTGCTGATACCACACTTTATGTGGGCAAGGCACGCAATCTAAAAAAGCGAGTCAGTAGTTATTTTAACAAGCAGCTCATAAGCACTAAAATTCAATCATTGGTTAGCCAGATTCAAGCCATTGAAATTCATGTAACTCAAACTGAGACCGAAGCGTTATTGTTAGAAAGCAATTTAATTAAATCATTGCGGCCTAAATACAATGTATTAATGCGCGATGATAAATCTTACCCTTATCTTTTTATCAACACCCACCATTCTTTTCCACGTCTTGAGCTATACCGAGGTAAAAAAAAGCCAAAACAAGGCCTAAGCTTTGGTCCTTATCCAAGTGTGGCAGCAGTCAAAGAAACGCTTCATTTAATGCAAAAAGTATTTTTGATTAGAAATTGCCGTGATGGCTATTTTGCCCATCGTTCAAGGCCTTGTTTGCAGTATCAAATCAAGCGCTGCACCGCACCTTGTGTGGGTTATGTTAGCCAGACAGAGTATCAACAAGCTGTATCAGAAGCGATCATGTTTTTACAAGGCAAATCGCAATTAATCATCGAACGTTTATTGGTTGAGATGAATGATGCAGTGGCCCAACTTCATTTCGAACAAGCGGCTTTAAAGCGCGATAAAATCAAAAGTTTACGCATGATTCAAGAGCGGCAAAGCATTAGTTATACGCATGGAGAAGCCGATGTTATTGCGTTTGAGGCGCGGCAAGATTTTGCCTGTGTGCAGTGTATTTCGATAAGAGACGGGCAGGTGGTGGCCAGTCAACGCTTTTTTCCGGTACTACCTAAAACTTGGTTAAGTGATGCTTATGACATCAAACATGCTTCATGGGCGCAGCAAGTATTAGAAGCATTTATTACTTATCATTATGGGCAAATGCCAGATACCATTCCTGATTTACTGATTATTGATAAACGCATTCATAATGCCGCGGCGCTACAAACATTATTAACATCATTACGTGGTAGAAAATGTCGTGTGCAAACGTATGTACAAGGCGCCAAAAAGCGGTGGGTTGAATTTGCTCAAAACAACCTGCAGCTGGCCATCAAAGAATATTATGCCAGAGAAGAAAAATTAACCGAGCAATATCAAGCATTGTCTAAACTACTTCATATAACCGCACCCATTAAACGCATGGAATGCTTTGATATTAGTCATACACAGGGGCATTTGACTGTAGCATCTTGTGTGGTCTTTGATCAAAAAGGCCCGAATAAATCATTGTATCGTCAATTTAACATCACAGGTATCACGCCTGGTGATGATTATGCCGCTATGAACCAAGCCTTGACCAGGCGCTATCAGCGATTGCTTGCTGAAGATAATTTACCGGATTTGCTTATCATTGATGGAGGTAAGGGACAAATTAGTGCAGCAATGCAAGTATTGACCCATCTTAATATCATCGATTTGCCTGTATTAGGCATCGCCAAAGGACCCCAGCGCAAAGCCGGGCTTGAGCGCTTAATCTATCAAGGTCAAGAATTTGCACTGGCTGCTGATAGTGCGGTGTTACATTTATTGCAGCATATTCGTGATGAAGCGCATCGCTTTGCCATTACCCGTCATCGTCAAAAAAGACAAAAAGCCGCTACACAGTCCTCGCTGGAAGACATTGAGGGCGTAGGTGCTGTACGACGTCGTGCATTATTGCAGCGCTTTGGTGGCATCAAGGCGCTTGCTCAAGCGCCACTTGAAGAAATTATGAAAGTCCGTGGTATTCATCAAGAATTAGCCGCACGCATTTATCAGTATTTTCGTTGAAATTATAGCGTCAATTTAAATCAAAAAAATTTCTAAATTGACATAAAGTTAAATTTTTTGCTAAATTAACGCTTGATAACTGACCAATAAATCTTTATGAAATCAAGTACTTTGCCCGAGTTTTTTTCACCCTCATCTACCGCCAGAAATAGCCAAAACCGTGATGCAGATGCTGTAGATCAAATAATTGAGGAGATTGAGCAGCAGATTAAAAATAACGACAGGGCACGCCAATATTTCGCAGAATTTAAAACGATTTGTCAACGCATGAATTTAGATAAGCTTTCCTTAGAAAAGCAAGTAAAGGCGAAAGAAAGCTTGCGAACTATCTTAAAATGGATGAAAACATTCATCGATAATCCTAACCAAAACACAAGTGTTTCTTGGTGGCATACCACGGCCTTTGAAGACTTAATTGCGCGATATTATGATGCTTTTCAACATCGCACGTTTGGGTTTGTAATTTTATTTCCTTTATCAGAAGCGGCTATAGGTTTTATAGGCTATGTATCCTCTTTAGCTGTTTTGGGCGTGATGGGTATTTTTTTGGGTACAGCAATAGCATGTCCTATGGGTATTGCAATAGCTGCTGCCTCTATCGCATTCGTAGGCCTTTGTGCATCCATTGCGTGTTTTGTTTTAGCTGGTTGGGCTAAGCTTGAAGACCAGCACACACTCAATAAAATAGAAGATAAAGCATTGTGTTTGCAAAATTTTATACATGCCATTTGTCAAGAACCTAAAGGGTCAAATTCACCCGACATACCACAAAATCGATGGCATCATGATTATCAAAAGACTGAATCGGCTTTTCAAAGAACGTTTCCATAGCGCCATAGCGTAACAAATTGTCCAATTTTGGTGGGTGTAGTTTTGGCCACTCTAAATTGCACAGCATAAAATAATTATTTAAATGATTAAACTTTCTAGCTCGCCTGCCGACAAACACTTATAAGAACCCTTATGAGCTTTTAATTTTTTATAAGGGAAAATACACAAGTTAATTGTCCACTCACTTATTAAAGCCCAGGAAGCGTGTTATGAAGAAACTTCTCATTACAATAGCTGGAACCATGCTTAGTTTAAATGCCACAGCTGCGCTTTATTACGGCACCAGTCTTTGCAGCTATCCACAATATCAATGTATCAAAGTTGCCCGCGGCGATACCTGGGGAAATCTATTTCCCGATGAAACCGAACGGGATATCGTGCAGCGCTTAAATCGAACCTATAATCCTTTATGGTTAGGTAAGGTCATCGCCGTACCAGTTAATATGAAATATAAAACGCGTCTAGATTTTGCGCCCTTTCCACTTAAAATTCGCCAGGATGGTGAGCAGCGAGTAGTGGTTGACCAAAACAAGCTGGCATGGGGTGCTTATGATGTTAAAGGTAATTTAATCAACTGGGGACCGATTTCCTCAGGACGAGACAAATGTTCCGATAGCAATAAATCATGTCGCACCATGACTGGCGTGTTTCATTTTTTTAGTAAAGAAAATGAAAAATGTCGCTCCAATGTTTTTCCAATTGGTCGCGGGGGGGCGAAGATGCCTTATTGCATGTATTTTCATAAAGGCTTTGCCATGCATGGTTCGGCTGATATGCCAGGCTATCGCGCCAGTCACGGCTGTGTACGTATGTTTACGCAAGATGCTCTATGGCTTAATCATGAGTTTGTCACCACAGCGAATGCCGAAGGTAACTTTATGGGGACCAAAGTGGTGGTACGCCCGGTAAGTGCGACAGGGGAGAAATAAGGCCATGAACTTATCCACAATTATACGCCATAAAATATATATGCTCGTTCTATTATTCATGTTGCCTGTGCTTCAATCAACGGCGGCTGCTACCGAGGATGATTATAAAAACCCGCTTGGGTGTCGTGATACTGGTTATGAATTTAATTTAAATAGTTTGGAGTTGTTGGCTAAAAGTCAAGGCGTTACCCAATCAATGTATTTTTTGCATAACCTATCAGCGCATAAATTAACGCTCTATCAGATGAAAGGCGAAGAAAGCTCAAGAGGGACTTATCTCAATCATCAAATCGGAGTAGGTGAGTGGGCAGTGCTTTCGACGACTGAGCCGCACATGAAGTTTATCTGCACAGTGCCTGATAGCACACGTGCATATGGCAAAATTGTGCGGTGTGCCGATAATATTCATGTGTGTGAGTATACCAACGTTAAATATGGGTTAAATAATAAAGGAAATTATTGGCTGGTGAACAGCAGCACGAAAAATGGTGCCATCCGTGAAGTAGTGCGTTACGGCATTATCCCAGCCGTATAACTCTAAAAAAAGACTTATAACGCAAGGAATTTGCCATGAAATCAACTATGCCATGGTTTTGTTTAGCCGCTTTGTTAAGTCATGCAGCTTATGCTGATGATGGTTTGGAAGCTTATCGTTTAGGCCAATATAAAAAAGCCGCCGCTACTTTGGCGGGTAATCAAGAAAATAAGCCGGGTGCGATTGCAGCTTATTATCAAGGCATGATGTATTTATATGGTTATGGTCAGCTTCGCCGTGATGCACTGGCACAGCAATATTTTACGCAAGCGGCTGAGCAAGGCTATTTGCCTGCTCAAAAATTATTAGCCACGCTTTATCTTCATCAAGAAAATGCTGAGCAAGCTTTTTTTTGGTTTAAAAAAGCAGCGGCGCAAGATGATGTGGCCGCCCAACTTTTTTGCGCTGGCGCCTACTTAAATGGCTTTGGCGTTAAGCAAAATCCAGAACTTGCTAGACGTTTTTATATTGATGCCGCCAAAGCTGGAAATACGACTGCACAATATGCGCTGGCAAATTATTTTCTCCATAACCGTAGTAGCCATGATAAAAAAATGGGCTTAATTTGGTTGAATAAAGCCGCTGCCAATCACAACCCTAAAGCACAAATGAAGTTGGCACAATTGTATCTAAACAATGGTTTGGTTAAACAAGATTTAAGCCGCGCCCAAGCATTGATGCAAGAAGCAGCCAATCACGGTTATGCACCGGCCATGCTTGCTTTGGGTGAATTTTTTTTAAAAGAACATCAATTTAAAGAAGCTCATACTTGGCTTGAAAAAAGTGCAGATACAGGGGCACGTAACAGTCAGTTTGCTTTAGCACAATTTTATTTAAACAAAGAAACTGAGTTTTTTAATGAAGCGCAGGCTTTAAATTATATGGAGCAGGCAGCACGTCAGCATTTTAAACCAGCCGAGCATGCTTTAATTGAAATGTATCAAAAAGGTATTGGTACGCCAATTGATGCCAATAAAGCACTTGATTGGCAAAAACAACTTGCCAGTCAAGCTCAAGATACTAAAAAACCGTTCGCGACTAAAATGGCACGATGGTTAAGTAACGGCATGAAAGACACCTTTGACCAAACGCCTTACGCACTTCGTGGTATTTATACTGCTTGGCAAAATCAAGAAGCATTAAAAGAAAATCGCTATAATTTAGCCCCCCAAATGGATCACTTAACGCGTGCGGCCATCTATACGCCAAATTTTGTATTAGCTGATCCTAAAAAAATTGCTTTAAGTGATTATTTCAAAGCATTGGTACCAGAGTTTGCTATTCAGCAATCATCGTGGACTTATCCCCAGTACCCTGTGAATGCGCAAATTCAAGCGCTTGAGCATAATGATGCTTTGGTGGTTAATCACGAACAATTTCGTAATTATGTCACAAGATATATCAGCTACCCCGATACCACCCAAACACCCATGTTAATGGATTATATAGGGGATAAAACACAGGGTTGGCGGCGTATGGCCAATTACCAGGCAATTTTAAATTTACTGTATAACAAAGCCATTTTAGGTAATCCTGCGGCACAATTTAAATTAGGTCAGTTATATCAATATGGTATTGGGGTGGCTAAAAATAGCCAACAAGCCATAGTGTATTACGAACTGGCCGCTATGCAAGAAGATGTGCGCGCTGAATATAATTTAGGCTTAATGTATCTAACAGGACAAACCACTTCTGTTGATTATCAAAAAGGGGTGGCCTGGATGATGGATGCCGCTTTCAAAGGCAATGCCTATGCGCAATTTGTTTTGGCTAATAGTTACGCACAAGGTTTAAGCGCATCAGATGGCACATTGATTATCAAACCTAATGAAGAAGATGCGCAGGCTATGTATCGTTTATCAGCCGCCAATGGTTTTGGTCAAGCACAATATTATCTTGCCAATCTTCTGGTGCAACAACAAAAAGCACTGGATGTGCATGCACAAAAAAACCATGCCCATTTGATAAAAAAACTTTATGAGTATGCCGCAAAACAAGGGGTGTTAGAGGCACAATTACCTTTAGCATTCTACTATGCTATGGACTCGACGTTGGATAACCAGCAGCAAGCATTTAACATCGCTAAAAATTATGCAAAAAAAGGCAATAGCACAGCTCAAACGTTACTGGCCATACTCTATGAGCGCGGTATTGCCGTACCTGTTGATAATATCGAGGCAATGTATTGGTATAAACAAGCCCGCAGCAATCCAGTTAAAAATTTTATATTAGGAACTTATTACAGTGAAGGTAAGGAAATTGGTCAAAATTTAGTTGAAGGCCAGGCTTTATTACAAAAAGCGGCCCAAGCTAAGTTTGCTTATGCTGATTACAATTTGGCAATACTTGAGCATCAGCTGCATCAAGACTTTTTAACGACCTTAAATAGAGCTCGAGAATTAGGCAATACCAAAGCAGGTCTTTTGATGGCAGATTATTATTTGCATCAAGCTGATTCACCTCAAAATATGCAAGAAGCCCAAACCATTTATCAAAATTTTGCTGATAAGGGTGATAAACAAGCGCAACTAAAGTTAGGGTATTTGTACGAACATGGTCTAAGTGGTGAAGTTAATTTTAATTTAGCCCAACATTACTACACGCTAGCGGCTGAACAAAACCAAGCACAAGCGCAATATTTATTAGGTCACATGTACCAGCTTGGTCGCATTGAACATGAGCCAAATTACTCTAAAGCGGTTTATTGGTACGAAAAAGCAAAATATCAATGTGCTAAAGCGGCATTGGCTTTGGGGTTTATCAATGAAACCATTGAGAATGATTATGCCAAAGCACGAGAAAATTATGAGCTTGCAGCCAAACAAGGTGATGCCGCTGCTGCTTTTAATTTGGGGATTTTATACGAATACGGCAAAGGTCAGGCTGTTGATATGGCGCAGGCCAAGTACTGGTATCAACAAGCGGCTGACAAAAAGCACGCACAAGCCTTAACGCATTTGGCCAATCTTAACTTAGAAGACAATCAAACGCCAAACGCCAAACAACAAGCTCAAGCACTCTATCAAAAAGCGGCCAGCCGTGGTAACAGTGAAGCCATGTATCAATTAGGCTTAATGGCTGAGACAGGTGTGCCTGATAAAATTAACTTTAAGCGTGCGTTGAAATATTATCGCCAAGCGCAACACGCGCATCACACAAAAGCCAATTTAGCACTAGCAAGAATGTACCAATATGGGGTAGGTGTACCCCAAGATTTACATCAAGCGTGTAAGTTATATGAGCAAGTAGCTGCACACTCACCTATGGCAGCCTATCAGTTAGCGCTGATTTATCACCAGCAAAAAGATGGCACAGTCGATGCGCAGGCATTAAAGTTGCTTGAAAAAGCGGCAAAGGGTGGGCATCAAGCAGCTGTACGTGATTTACAGCACATGAAAGCTCATCAACAAATTGAGGTAAGTTTCATCACACCTTTGATTATTAAATTTATACCAAACCACGGTATAAAAAGTGCATCACTGCTATACATGCACGCTTTAAATAACTGGAATAATGGTGATGAGCTAGTATCCCGTGCACTGCTTCAAGAAGTGGTAAGCCGGCATCCAGATTATCTACCGGCGAAAAATATGTCAGATCATTTAAGCGAGTACCATTATTTAAAATTAGGGTGATTAACTAAGGCTTTCTCAAGTTTTATACAAGGAAATTCACGGCTACTAAAAAAACTGCCGCTGTAATACTCAGGTGGAGTTTTGCGTCTTTTTCTAATCACATCGCTATTTAAAGCTTGCAAGATAGGACGCACGGCAATTTCTGATGAATATTCGTGAACAACATTGCTATCACTTGTTAATTTAAAAGGCTCTAAATTAGTATGTTGTGCGGGGGAAGTAGCACTAACTCGTACATCTAAAAAAAGATGATCATTGCCTCCTGGCTCGATGTTTTTTTGTGTTAGTCGCGCTGATAAATCATGTATAAAACCTTGTTCATGCGTATTTTTTATGCCAATAAGTCCAGTATTACAGTGGCGACACATGGTTCTTGGGGTATAAATATCTAACATTGCCCCATAGAAATAAACGGCATTATTTTGACGAGCTAACTGAACGATATGTCTGATGGTTTGCGCTTGTGATAAACCAAACATAATACCCTGCTCAGAGTGATGAAATGCTTCATGAAAATTAGAATCTTTAATTTTTTCTTTTAACGCTTGTTGGGTGATGATGGGATTTAAATTATGAAAGTGGCTTGCAACTTGTCGGTATCCCCTGAGATGGTTGCTAAGCATGGTATTAAAGTTACGATCGCGTAAAGATTTATTTTTAGCTTTCACATGTTCTTCTTGGTAACTAGATGATTCAGTAAACTGATTTTTCATACTGAGGATGCGCTGATTGGCGTTTATGCTAAAAGGGACCACTACTGATTCAACGGTTTCACCCAGATAACCTTCTTCTAAAGAAGTATCGGTATAGAGCAGCGTAACAGCAGCAGTAGCGATATTAATTTTATCAATCGATGCTCTATAATTAAGCTTTTTCCTAAGTTTGAGTAGATCATCATAACCATTTGAAAGCATATGATGCACGGGTGCGGCTCTAAGTTTTATACGTGCATTCTCTTGTTCTAATTGATTGAAAATATAGCGGACATCTAAGGATTGACTGGCTTGAAAAATAGGTATGGTCATAAATTATCTCTGCAAATGCTCTTTTTTAAATAGTAGGCTGAATCAAATTAAAAAGCATACTAATCAAAAATTCTACAAAAATAAAGAAAATAGTAACTCCGCACCACGTCATTTTCCACCCTCGCTACGATTGGGTTCAGGATGACGTGGTGCGGAGTTACAGAAAATAGACTTAAATCTGGTGAAATGCCATGGGGCCTTAATCTATTGAACTAATTTTAAATCGCCACTGTCACAAATAATTTAATCATGGGCCAGAGTACGTTTTTTAGCTCGGAAATAAGTAAGCGGTGAATGACTTAATAAATCCGTGAGTTTTGTCATATAAATACAGGCAAAACGGTCAACTTGATAGGCAAAATAACTTTCTTCAGCGCCAGTGCGAAATATACGCCCCCACTGGGCATTAAAATAAGTCTGCTGCTGCTGCAGCTTATCGGCGATGCGCTCGTCTAGTTGATTAATTTTTTGTTGGATGATGTGCGTTTGTTCCTCGTTTTCGGCAAAATATTCAATGCGCTCGGTGCAAAGCGTTAAATAAGTTTCTTCAAGTGTTTGTTTTTCAAGCATGGCTTGACTGATTTGGGCTTCCAGCTCGGCTGACTTAGCCTGTGCTTGAATCTCCTCTTCAAGCTCTTCAACGACCAAGGCGGTACGCCAATTACAATCTTTTTTAAGTCTTAAAATATCGCCATAGATATGATCGCCAATATAGAGAATATCGTCACCCTTTAAATTAAGATAGTCGCTAAATTGTTGGGCATTACCGCCTTGATAGATACCAGGCGACAAAGTGCTTGTGGCATTGCTCATGCAGGCAGTTTGTGGATTGATGCTTAAAAAGCGCATGGTGTCATAAAAAAATCGTGGTTTATTGGCAAGGGTTATGACATAGGTAAAAAGGCTTGACCAATGCGCATTATCCATAAAAGGCGTCAAGGCGTAATCAAGTAATAACTGGGTATAGGCATAATCTGAGTTGGTTAAAATAAATAACTGTTTGCCATAATGACGTAAACGCTTTAAGCCCTCGACCACTTGTGGGTCTTTGACAATATAACGACTTAGATTTTGACTGATAGGATTTTTGATGCTGCCATCAGAATGGGCTTTATCCACACAACCTAACACATCCAATGCAATTTCGGCGTAACTTGGCATCATAGCCGTTTTTTTATCTTTTAAATCGATAAGTTGCGCATAAAGCACGCAAAAAGCAATGGAAAAAGAGGTATCGATGGCCATGTAATTAGGATCTTTTAAATCGACATAAATACTGCGATAGATTTGTTGTTGTTCGCTATAGTCGATAAGTTGGGTGCCATGATAACTTTGGCGAATGGCGCCATAGCGGCTTAATTTCAAAATATTACCGTTTTTGCTATCAATAATAAGGCCACGAATGGCGGCGTTAAAATCAAAAGTAAATCTACGAATGCACTCAGGATAATGTTTGGTGGTGATAAGTTTATCGACCACAATGGTATACACCAACTCTTCGAAATTTTGGGTATGATAACGAATCAGGGTGTGATCCATATCAAACCCAATAAAACGAATTTTTTTCATATTTAAGATACGATTCACAAAGACCTGCTGGTGCATAATGCACTCCTTATTCACAATGACCAAAACGCTTTTTTAAATAGTGAAAAACGGCTCTAACTGCTAACGCTTCACCGCCTTCAGGTTTACCAGGCTTTGCGACAAGATTCCAGGCCATGACATCAAAATGAAGCCAAGGGGTGCTTGGTAAAACAAATTTATTTAAAAATAATGCGGCGGTAATAGCACCTGCAAAAGACGTGTTACTCGAATTGGCGATGTCGGCAACATTGGAGCTTAATAAAGATTCATAAGGCAGATGTAAAGGTAGCTGCCAAATCGCTTCATCGGTTTGTTTAGCGGCTTGTAACACTTCATCGGCAAGCGCTTGCTCGTTACTAAACATACAAGCGATATCAGTACCCAAAGCAATACGTGCTGCACCTGTTAGGGTGGCAAAATCGATGATTAAATCAGGTGTTTGTTCGCAGGCATAGGCAAGCGCATCAGCAAGAATAAGCCTGCCTTCTGCATCCGTGTTATCAATTTCAACGCTTAATTTATTGCGCATGACTAAAATATCACTTGGCCTGAAGGCATCACCACCAATGGCATTTTCAACTGCGGGTATAAGTAATGTCAGTGAGACCGGCAACTGTTTGGCCATGATTAAGTGCGCTAAGCCCAAAGCATGCGCGGCTCCTCCCATATCTTTTTTCATCAAACGCATGCCCTGAGCGGGCTTGATGTTTAAACCACCGCTATCAAAACATACGCCTTTTCCGATTAAGACAAGGGAAGGATGGCTGGGATTACCCCAAGTTAAGCTTAAAAAACGCGGTGGATGTATCGAGGCGCGACCCACCGCATGAATCGCCGGAAAATGATGTGTTAATAAATCCTCGCCCACCCATTGTTTAAAGGTTGCCTGATGATTTTTGGCAAGCGTTTGCATGGTCTCACTTAAAAATGCTGGTGTTGCTAAATTTGCCGGTGCATTGATTAAATCACGCACCAAAAAAATGGTGGTCGTTTCAAGTTCCACTTCGGGTAATAATGCGTTATCAAGCAGCAAAATTTTAGGTGTTAACCCACACGGTTTAAAGGCGTCATAGCGATATTGCGCCAATGCCCAAAAAGCAAGTGTTGATGCAGATAACGTTTTGTCGGTAAGACGATAGCGAGCGGTTGGTAATAAAAGTGAGGCGTGTGCAAGTGCTTGAGCGCTGGAAGCTTCACCTGTGCCAATAAAAGCATGAGTCAGACATTGGTTTTTATCTCGGATGAGTGCCATTTCACCTGCCTCACCATGAAAATCATGTGGTTTAAGCAAGCATTTTTCTTCGATTAATTGGTGTTCATCTTGCCATAGCGCTTTAGATATCAAGGTTAAAAGCACCGCTTCTTTACGGTCATCCGTGGCATAAAATGACATTGGGTTCATGCAATCTCCTGATTTAATTGACGAAATTGATTAAGTCTGATGCCGCATAGCCACAGTATTAAAAGATATAAGCCAATAGCACCGATAACATCAATGGTAAGCAAACCTAAACGCCAAAAAGGCGAGCGTGATAACCACATGCTTGCAGTGCCGGTTAGTTGATATAAATAACCACTTAAAATAGCATTGCTTATCAGCAAAATCATAATAAATTTAATCCAACCTGTCTCAGGTCGATACACTTGACGTTTGATTAAAATACCTAAAAGTAAAGCGCAATTAACGTAGCTGGCAAGCGTTGAGGCCAATGCTAAACCGGCATGGGCTAAAGGGGTTATCAATAATGCACACAAAAGACTATTAACTATCATAGCCAGTGCCCCAATTTTTACGGGTGTTTTAATATCTTGTTGAGCATAAAAGCCCGAGGCCAGTACTTTGACCATCATAAAAGCTGGTACACCTAAACTTAGTGCAATCAAGCTTTTTTGGGTTTGGATTAAATCCACTAAATTAAATTTGCCATAAGCAAAACAGCAGGCAATCAAGGGCATGGAAAAAAAAGCTAGGCCTATCATCGCAGGTATACCAATAATAAGTAAGCTGCGAAGCCCCCAGTCAAGGGCTTGTGAAAAGCGTTTAATATTTTGGTCTGCGTGACGCCTGGAGAGATGCGGTAGGATAACCGTAGCAATGGCCACACCAAATACACCCAGAGGAAAATCGGTTAGGCGGTCGGTAAAATACAACCATGACACACTGCCAATTTCAAGAAAAGAGGCAAAGATAGAATCAATCATCAGATTTAATTGGGCAATTGATACGCCAAAAAGAGCCGGAATCATAAGTTTTATCACGCGCTGTACGCCTTTATCGCCTCTAACCCAAGCAGGTTTCACTAAGAGTTTTTTTTGCCAAAGAAAGGGTAGTTGAAATAAAAATTGAATGATACCTGCGAGCAATACCCCCCAGGCTAAACTCATAATAGGCCATTGACACCAAGGGCTTAGGTATAGTGCGCAAGCTATCATAACCACATTGAGCCATAAGGGCGTAATAGCTGGTATCCCAAAATGACCATAAGTATTTAGCACGGCCCCTGACATAGCAGTTAAAGAGATAAGCATTAAATAAGGAAAGGTAATTTTCAGCATCATTGTAGCAAGGATAGCGCGCGCGCTGTGCGCCGCGAATCCGGGTGCGAAAATTAGAATAATAAAGGGTGTTAACAGCATGCCAATTGTTACCACTACCGTTAAAATACCAAGCAACTGACCAGCAACCCGAGCAATAAATGTACGTACCTCATCCGTTGATTGCGTCTGCTGATACTCTGCTAAAACCGGCACAAATGCTTGCGAAAAAGCGCCCTCGGCAAACAAACGACGCATAAAATTGGGGATACGAAAGGCCACTAAAAAAGCATCCATCCCAGCTGTTGCGCCAAATAATTGAGCGATTAACATATCGCGCGCGAAGCCTGTTAAGCGTGAACAAAAGGTCATGATTGAAACAAGGCTTGTTGAGCGTAGTAGACTTTGACGTTTAGGTAGAATATGGCTCAAAGTGGTCATCGATGTACTGAATTAAATAGTCCTAGCTTATCATAATTTTTTAGCGTTAATCGAGTGAGTTTTACAAAGCATTTGCTTGACAATGTTAGCATCATTGGGCATGATTGCCTTTTTTTTGTTCCTCGAAAGGGAGAAGTATAAGTGGCAAACATCAAGTCTGCGATAAAGCGCGCACGTCAAAATGAAAAACTACGTCGACACAATGCCAGTGCTAAGTCTATGTATCGTACTTACATTAAAAATATAGTCAAAGCTTTAGAAGCAGGTGATAAGACTTTAGCAAAGCAAGCGTACGACAAAGCTCAACCTATTATTGATAAAGCAGTAGGCAAGGGTTTAATTCATAAGAACAAAGCTGCTCGTATTAAAAGCCGTTTATCCCTACGGGTAAATGCACTCGCTTAATTGCCTTAGGTCTGATAAATGATTCAGACCTAACTTGCTATTTATTCAAATATCGTCACTTTTTATCTTCAAACTTAAGTCTGCTCTATTGTGTGGGTTTGTATTTGGTGTTGTTTAGCACGATGCCAACGAAAACGCCGACGACTTAAATCTTTAGCACTAGCATCATTAGGCACAATCTCAATAATGCGTTTAAAGCGCGCGTAAAAATCGGGCACTTGGGGTTGTAGATTTAACAAGATATCGTTAAATCTTGCTGGTGGTTTTGCATCATAACCAAATTGTATAGGCGGTGGTATGTCAGGGCCTTCGTGTTGTAAATTATGCGGAATAAAGCTTTCTGGTTTAAACGTCCATAGAAGCTCATCAAGGACATGAGCTTCTTGTTGGGTATCGCATGCGACAAAAACCTCATGATGACGATGATAAATTTTTTCCAGCAAACGACATATGAAAAGGTCTTTATCATCCGATGAGTCGGTAGGTAATAAATAAAAATCAACTCGCATGAGCATAAGACCTTAATAGCTGGGTCAATAAAGCCACAGGGCGCCCTGTAGCCTGGGGTTTGCTTCCTGGTATCCAGGCGGTTCCAGCAATATCAAGATGTGCCCATGGAAAATCTTGTGCAAAGCGAGCTAGAAAGCAAGCAGCTGTAATGCTACCGGCACTGCGCTCAAAACGCGCATTTATCATGTCGGCTATCGGGCTATCAAGCGCTTTATCATAGCGACTATCCATAGGCAGTCGCCAACAATCATCAAGGCTTGTCGCACTTGCGGTTAGTAAACGTTCGGCCAGTGCTTCATCGCGCGTCATAAGACCCGTTGTTTGATGCCCCAACGCCACAATAACTGCTCCAGTTAAAGTTGCAATGTCAATCACAGACTCAGGTTTAAAGCGTGAAGCATAAGTCAGGGCATCTGCAAGTGTTAAACGACCCTCAGCATCAGTATTTAAAATTTCGATGGTTTGACCTGACATGCTTTTGACAATATCGCCAGGCTTGACCGCGCCGCCACCTGGCATATTTTCAGTGGCTGCAATAAGACCCACCACGTTTATCGGTAATTTTAGTAAAGCACATGCTTTAAGCGTGCCAATGACACTGGCCGCACCTGCCATATCATATTTCATCTCATCCATAACATTTCCAGGCTTGAGTGTTAGGCCGCCTGAATCGAATGTCACACCTTTACCAATTAAAACAATAGGTTTAGCTGTGCCTGCATTGGTATAAGTCATCTCAATAAAACAAGGTGGCTCATGGCTGCCTTGAGCTACTGCCAAATAGGCATTCATATTAAGGGCTTGAATGTCTTCTTTAAAAAGTAAGGTTGTTTTGATATGAGCATGCTCTTTGGCCAAATTTAAAGCTTGCTCACCTAAAAAGCGTGGCGTACATACATTAGCGGGTAAATCAGCCAAGCGTTTGGTTAAACTAATGCCTTTGGCTAAGGCTGTGGCATTATCTAAAGCTTTTTGGGTGGCATCGGGTAAGTAGATATCAATATGGGTTAATTTGCGCGCGGGGGGCTTAGTGGTTTTATAATCGTTTAATTCATAAAAATGTGCATCAAGGTGTAAAACAATTTGTTCTAGTGCCTGATTGGCCGAAAGATCTAGCAGTTGGGGCATACACACTAGTAAAGAATCACTCGAATGGCTAGTAAGTAAATGGGTGATGCTTGTAAGATGCGCTTTAAATGCATGTATATCAAACTTATCTTTGGTACCACAAGCGATAAATAATACTGTTTGATGATGTTCTGTCACATGCCAATGATGTTGACCTTTGGTAAGTTGGCTAAGCGTTGCATGAAGTGTTGCAGTTAGAGGCAGTGGCAGCATGGTGTCAAGTGGGTCATCGGCAAAAAAACTAATGACTAACAAAGGGTGTGTATGTTGGGGCAGGGTAGTTAAAAGTTGATAGTTCATAATGAGTAATTACCTGACAAAAACAACAGTGTACAAAAACTTTTTTCTGCTGCAAATAATAATCTTCCTTTGAAGAAGATTGCGAACCAACCAAGTTTAAGCCAAAATGATGCTCACCTGTGCGCATCATTCGGTAAATGAGACTAAACACGTGATTATATTTCGCTATTTAGCCAGAGAAGTATGGTTAACTTTAGCTGCTTTGACCACCATTTTACTGCTTATTTTTATGAGCAATCAGTTTGTGCGTTATTTAAATCGTGCGGTGAGTGGACAAATTCCTTTGAGCATTATTATGAAATTGATGATGCTTGAGTTACCAAATCTTATGAGTTTACTGTTGCCATTAGGGTTTTATATTGCCCTTTTATTAGCCTATGGACGGCTTTATGCTGAACATGAAATGACGGTGCTTAAAGCATGTGGTTATGGACCGAATCAATTACTTAAACACAGTTATATCATGGCGTTGGTGGTATGCCTATTCGTGGGAATGATTGTGATGTGGATAAGTCCACTTATTGCCATTGAGCGGGCGCGGTTGATTAAAACCTCAGGCATTCAAACACTTATTCAGACCATTGTGCCAGGTCAATTTAATGCGGTAGGTAAAAAAGGTGAAATGTTTTATGTGGAAGCCATGAACAGACGACACACCCAAGCACAACATTTATTTTTTGCCGAGCCTGTGCTTAAAAACACCGTTTTATCCTGGAAAATCATGTGGGCTGATCATGCTTTTTTTGTGAAAGATAACCATACCAAAGAAGATTATATCGTTTTAAATCAAGGACAAGAATATGAAGGCATACCAGGCTCTGCAGCTTTTCGGGTGACTAAATTTGCGCAATATAAAGCACGTTTACCGCACCCGACTTTTTCCGCAAAACAAGATACACGTACCTTGAAAACGCTCGATTTACTACCTTTTTTTAACCCTGATGTGCGCAAAGCGGCAGAGTTACAGTGGCGATTATCTATTCCTTTGATGGTCTTAATTTTAACGTTACTTGCTATACCCTTAAGTTATATCAATCCTAGAACTGGTAAATTTGCCCGCATTTTACCAGCCATATTATTGTATATTATCTATGCCAATTTATTGTTTGTGGCACGAGATTGGCTTTTAAGTGGCAAAGTGGGGTTGTGGCTTGGCATGAGTTGGGTTCATCTTATATTTTTAGCTATGGCCATTTTTATGATTTGGCGAAATCGCATGAGGTTGGTGTAACCCATATGAAACGATTAGACCGCTATATCGCGCAAACTGTGCTATCAAGCATGGTGTTGGTCACATTGATGCTCGCGGGTTTACAAATTTTTATGTTATTTGTTAGTCAACTAGATGATTTGGGACGCGCTAATTTTCATCTAGGGCAAGTAATACTTTATGTGTTATCGCAAATGCCGTATCAGGTTTATTTATTTTTTCCGATGGCAAGTCTACTTGGCAGCTTAATTGGTTTAGGTCTTTTGGCTAACCATCGTGAATTAATCGTGATGCGTGCGGCAGGTGTGTCAATTTTGCGTATTACTTTGGCGGTATTAAAAGTGGCCATGATATTGGTATTGATTGTCACAGCTTTGGGTGAAAGTGTGGTACCAAAGCTTGCTTATTGGGGGCATGATTTGCGGCTTCACGCGTTAAGCTATGGGCAGGCTTTGCGTACTGCGCAAGGTGTATGGTTGCGCTATAACCACGATTATATGTTTATTCAAACCATTTTACCGAATAATGTGTTAAACCATGTTTATCAATTTCATTTTGATAAGCATGATTTAACCCGGATTTATAATATTGAGCGCATTACATTTGAGCGGCGACATTGGCAAGCGTATGGGGTTCAAATAACTGAGTTAAAACCCAATCAAATTAAATCTGTGGCTGTTAAGAAAATGCTTTGGCCGGTTAATATTAAACCAGGCATGCTTAATGCCAATAATAGCGAACCGGATGAAATGACGCTGCAAGATTTATATCGCTATGTGCATGCGCAAAAGAAAAGTCATTCCGCCAAAAGCTTGTATCAGCTTGCTTTTTGGCAGCGTATATTTCAGCCGCTGACTACCTGTGTCATGATGCTGTTAGCCATTCCTTTTATCTTCGGGCCGCTGCGTTCTTCAACCATGGGGTCAAAATTATTGGTAGGTGCTGTTACAGGATTTAGTTTTTATCTGGTTAGCCGTTTTTTTGGTCCCTTAAGCCAGGTACTACAGTGGTCACCTGTTACGGCAGTTATCGCACCGATTATTATTTTTGCCGGTTTTGCCGCATGGCTGATGCGCCAAGTTCGATAAGGAGTAATGGGTGGTAGCTGACCCAACACGTGAGTTTAGGCACTTCATTGAGGCTTTGTGTGACCCTTTATGCGTGCTGGGGTTTATGTTGCTTTTTTTGTTTTGGTGTCTTTGTCGCCGCTTTCATTGTTTGGCTAAAATAATATGGTTAGTGCTTATAAGTTTTTTATTGATAGCAAGTACCGGTTGGTTACCGCAATATTTAACTTACATGCTTGAACAGCGTTTTACCAAAGTCATTATGCCAAAGCCATGTATTCATTGGGTGGTGGTGCTAAGTGGTGGACAAGCAGACCAATCAAATCTAAACGCTTATGAAAGTCTCAATGGTGTTAGTATTAAAAGGTTATTAGAAGGCATACGATTATATCAACATCTACCTAAGGCAAAATTGGTATTATCCGGTGCAAGCGTATCAGATGCGCCCTCAGAAGCCGCACAGTTAAAAATTCTAGCGCAACAAAATGGTGTGTTGTTAGAAGATATCATTCTTGAAGAGCGCGCGTTAAATACCAAACAACAAATGTATTATTTAAAAGCGATTGTGCAAGAAGCGCCGTTTTACTTGGTAACCTCAGCGGTTCATATGCCGCGTGCGTTTAATATCGCCTGCCAATACCATTTGCATCCTTTGGCCGCACCCACAGATTTTACCTATTTTTGGCAGGATGAACGCAGGATGCGTAACATCATTCCTAACGCGCGAAATTTGGTGTATCTGAGCGTGGTTATACATGAATTATTAGGCATGATGTGGCAAAAAGCGACTGCCTCTTCCTGAAAGCATCTTAAAAAAGGTAAAATAGCTTACTTTTATCTGATGTAGTGATTATGCCAAAACGTACTGATATTCAATCGATTCTTATTTTAGGAGCAGGTCCTATTGTGATTGGTCAGGCTTGTGAGTTTGATTATTCCGGGACTCAAGCGGTACGCGCTTTAAAAGCCGAAGGGTACCGGGTGATTTTAGTCAACTCAAATCCCGCAACCATCATGACTGACCCAACTTTTGCGGATGCCACCTATATTGAACCTGTGCAGTGGCCAGAAGTCGCACGTATTATTGCTAAAGAACGCCCTGATGCGCTCTTACCGACAATGGGCGGACAAACAGCCCTTAATTGTGCGCTTGATTTGGTGCGCGAAGGTGTTTTAAACCAATATAACGTTGAGATGATAGGTGCCACTCGTGAGGCCATTGATAAAGCCGAAGATCGCGATAAATTTCGTAAGCTGATGAAAAAAATTGGTTTAGAGATGCCCCATTCTGCCATCGCTCATAGTCTTGAAGAGGCATTTCAAGTGCAAGCGCAGCTAGGTTTTCCGACGATCATCAGGCCATCTTTTACGATGGGTGGGAGTGGAGGCGGTATTGCGTATAATCGTGAGGAATTTGAAGAAATTTGTACGCGGGGTTTGGAGTTATCACCAACCCATGAATTATTATTAGATGAATCGGTTTTAGGATGGAAAGAATTTGAAATGGAAGTGGTGCGTGATGCTAAAGACAATTGCATCATTGTTTGTACCATTGAAAATTTAGACCCTATGGGTGTTCATACCGGTGATTCCATCACCGTGGCACCTGCTCAAACTTTAACGGATAAAGAATATCAGCGCATGCGTGATGCAGCCATTGCAGTGCTGCGTGCTGTGGGCGTGAATACAGGTGGCTCCAATGTCCAATTTGCTATTAATCCTGAAGATGGACGCATGCTGGTCGTAGAAATGAATCCGCGTGTATCACGAAGCTCAGCGTTAGCCTCAAAAGCCACTGGTTTTCCTATTGCTAAAATCGCTGCCAAACTTGCTGTAGGTTACACCTTAGATGAGCTGTTAAATGAAATAACGGGTAATAAAACACCGGCCTCGTTTGAGCCTTCGATTGACTATGTGGTGACCAAGATTCCCAGATTTAATTTTGATAAATTTCCGCAAACTTCCCAGGTATTAACCACACAAATGAAGTCGGTTGGAGAAGTCATGGCGATGGGTTCAAATTTTCAAGAATCTTTACAAAAAGCCATCCGTGGTTTAGAAATCAATCGCACTGGTTTACAGCCATTATTTCGCGGTAAAAATTTAGCGCGTTTGCGTGGTTTAATACGCGAACCTACGCCGGATAGATTATGGTATGTGGCAGATGGCTTTAGGCATGGTTTAACACTTGAAGAGATTTATCAAGAAAGCCGTATTGACCCCTGGTTTTTAGCACAAATTAAGCATCTGGTGGTGCTTGAGCAAGTGTTGGAAGGCAAAAGCCTCGAGGGTGTGACAGAGTCTGATTTAAGATATTTAAAACAACGTGGTTTTGCGGATGCTTATCTTGCTTTTTTATTAAACTGCAGAGAGGATGCGGTTAGAAACCAGCGCCAACAATGGCATATTAACCCAGTTTATAAGCGCATTGATTCATGTGCAGGTGAATTTCCCACTACGACAGCTTATTTTTACTCAACGTATCAAACCCTATGCGAAGCTAGGCCTGAGAAAAAGACCAAAAAGGTCATGATTATCGGTGGCGGCCCTAATCGTATTGGTCAGGGTATTGAATTTGATTATTGTTGTGTGCATGCCGCCATGGCTCTTCGCGAAGCAGGTTATCAAACCATTATGGTGAACTGTAACCCCGAAACAGTCTCAACTGACGTTGATACTTCAGACCGTTTGTATTTTGAGCCGGTAACACTTGAAGATGTATTGACGATTGCCAAGCTTGAAGAACCTTTAGGTGTGGTGGTGCAATATGGTGGACAAACTCCCTTAAAACTGGCTAAAAAGCTTGCGGACTTGGGTGTCCCAATCCTTGGCACCTCGCCTGAGGCCATTGATGAGGCTGAAGACCGTAAGCGTTTTCAAGCTTTGGTTCAAGCGCTTAATTTGCATCAACCAGCCAACGGCATTGTTCATCATTTGGATGAAGCATTAGAAGTGGCACAAAAGATTGGTTACCCGCTTGTAGTCAGGCCATCGTATGTCTTAGGTGGACGCGGTATGGAGATTGCTTACAGTGAAGAAGATTTAACCCATTATTTAACCCATAATTTAAATACGGCTAATTCATCGCCTATTCTATTAGATAAATTTTTAAACGATGCTACTGAAGTGGATATTGATGCGGTGTGCGATGGCCAGGATGTGATGATAGGTGGCATTATGGAACATATTGAGCAAGCCGGGGTTCACTCAGGTGATTCGGCCTGCACACTGCCTCCTTTTCGTTTAAGTGTGGTAGTACAACAAGACTTAATTGAGCAATTGCGACAAATGGCCTTAAAGCTCAATGTCGTGGGTTTGGTCAATGCACAATTTGCGATTCAAGCTGATGATATTTATGTGTTAGAAGTCAATCCACGTGCCTCACGTACTGTGCCTTTTGTTTCTAAAGCCACGGGTCTCGAATTGGCCAAAATTGCCATGCGTTGTAAACTGGGCATTAGTTTAAAAGCCCAAGGATTAAGCCAGCATTATCCTATGCCCGCTTTTTATTCAGTTAAATTACCCGTCTTTCCTTTTATTAAATTTGCAGGCGTTGATTCAATCTTGGGGCCTGAAATGAAATCAACGGGTGAGGTTATGGGAATTGCCAGGCGGTTTGGTCAGGCATATGCCAAAGCGCAGCTAGGCGCTCATGCCCATATTATTAAAAGACGTTGTGCATTTGTGTCAGTGCGCGATGCTGATAAAGCGCGTGTGGGTGAAATTGCCAAACGGCTAATTCAGTTAGGGTTTGAGATAATGGCCACACGCGGTACAGCATTACTTTTACAAGCGGCTGATATCCCGTGTCGGCGTGTTTTTAAAGTTGCAGAAGGGCGCCCACATGTAGTAGATTTTATCAAAAATCACGAAATTGATTTTATTGTTAATACAACCGAAGGCAAACAAGCCATCGCAGATTCTTTTTCAATCAGACGAAACGCGCTACAACATAAGGTAAGTTATACAACGACCCTTTCTGGTGCAGAAGCCGCATGTCTTGCCATGAAATACGAAGACCGCGAAACGGTGACTTGTTTACAAGATTTACATTAGAGGTTCATTATGCAAACTCATCCTATGACAGTTAAAGGTGCTCAAGCACTCAAAGAAGAATTACAGCAGCTTAAAAGTATTGAGCGTCCGCGTATTATTGAAGCCATCGCCACTGCCAGAGCGCATGGCGATTTGAAAGAAAATGCCGAATATCATGCTGCACGTGAGCAACAAAGTTTTAACGAAGGACGTATTCAAGAACTAGAAAGTAAATTATCGCAAGTACAAATCATTGACGTCACCAAATTGACCAATAACGGTAAAGTGGTCTTTGGTACAACCGTTGAGGTATGTCAAATATCTACAGACGCCGAAATGACCTTTCAAATTGTTGGTGAAGATGAAGCCGATATTAAATTGAATAAAATTTCTTATAATTCACCCATTGGGCGCGCATTAATTGGTAAATTTGTCGATGATTTAGTGATTGTGCAAACCCCTGATGGCCCAGTAGAGTATGAGATTTTAGCGGTTCATTACGATTAATTAAAAAAAGACTAAAGCCGTGCCACTTAAGTTTTATTTAAATGGTGGCACGCTTAGACTTATCGATTTTGAAAAAAATTTAAGAAATGAAATAGTAAGGGTTAGGTAGCTTAAAGCCTTTTTGTGCATAACCGCCTTTAATGTCACTGTATTGATCACCAATACTTGCCACAATGGTGTTGCCTTTCTGGCTGATTAAAGCACGTGTGTGGGCTTTA
>PKDH01000037.1 GCA_002863045.1 Legionella sp. | reverse complement strand
AAGCAAGTAAAAGTATTAAGGCTACCATGACCTCAGGCGAAGGTACGCTTAATCAATTGTCGCAACAAGCGGTTCCTGCAGCAATTCGGTTGTTAGAACACTTAAATCATATTGCGGTTAATTTTGAAAAAGTCAGTATGGATATAAGGCGCAACCCCGCGGTTATCCTGCGTGGGCTTAAAGCGCCACCTAATGGTCCAGGAGAGTAATCAATGAAATATTTCATCTTAGTTTTAAGTTTGCTTGCGGGCTTGTATGGTTGTGCCATAGAACCAAGTATTGAACATCAATATGATTTAACCCGCTATAGTGCTACACGTTATACCCATACCACACCATCTAAATCGCTTTTAGTTGCTGTGATAAATACAGCAAAAGCCTATGATTCGACGCAAATGCTGTATGTTAAACATCCCTTTGAACTGGCAGCCTTTGCGCATAATTCCTGGATAGCGCCACCCGCTGACATGCTTAAACCTTTGCTTTTACAAAGCGCTCAATACAGCGGCTATTTCACCGCCGTAACGGCTAATGCTGCTGCCGAAAAAACAGATTATCGCCTTGATACTGAGTTATTAGCGCTTTATCAAGACTTTATCACCAAACCTAGCACACTGGTTTTAGAAGCAAAAATCACTTTGGCGGATGTCAAACACTTACGCATTCTTGGGTCAAAATTATTAAAATTTCGTTTTCGTTGTCCAACTGATACGCCTTTTGGCGGTACTTTAGCCGCAAACAATGCAGCCCATGAGTTTACGACTAAAACCATGCAATTTTTAGGGATTTATATGCGCCACGCTTAGCGCGTAAACGCACTAAGCGCAATTTGTTTGCATGCTAATAATTGCGATTAGTGGCCATGGCACAACGTTTAAAAAAGTTATACAATGGCGCTTTTTATGTCCTTCAAACGGTTGATAAGGAGATTTACATGCGTATTAAATATGCACTTAAACTAAGCATGATTGCAGCAAGTGTGTTATTAAGTGCTGCGTGCACACGTTTTGGTGATCATAGTCAGCTACACTATGGTATGGATAATGACATGTCTACTCAGGGATTAGGACAATTTACACGCTTCTCAGGACAAAATCCTGGTGAATCATACACCACCAAAACACCGCATAATCAACGTTATTTATTTACTTACGACAGTAGTACCCTTGCGCCGCGCTATCTTGATTCTTTAAATGCCCAAGCAAATTATCTTAAAACTCACCCCCAGGCTAAAGTTTTGTTAGCCGGTCATACCGATGAGCGTGGAAGCCGTGAATATAATGTCGCATTGGGTGAGCGTCGCGCTTATACCGTGGCTGACATTTTAAAAATGCATGGTGTGAATCGCACGCAGATACGGGTGATTAGCTATGGTAAAGAGCAGCCAGCGAACTTTGGTCATGATGCCGCCTCGCATCGTCAAAATCGTCGCGTAGAATTAACCTATGAGGCTCATCAATGACTCGCTTTGGCGTTTTTTTGGTTGTAAGTTTACTATCGTCTTGTCTGCTTGCTACTGCACCTGTTGTTGACAATAGCGATGATTTCGCGCTTCTTGAAGAACCAACTACCTCATCTATGACCGATGAGGTGACTAATGAACAAACTGCTTTGGTGCAAGAAGATAATGAGATTGCGCCCAACGAAGCTGACTTGGTTCATCAGATAAAACACTTACAACAAGCATTACAGGAGCTACGTGGTCAGCTAGAAATCCAAGCCCACGAACTTAAGCAAATCAAACAAGCACAGGCAAATAATAAACCTTCTTTAAATACAAACCACGATGAAGCGCCTGAGCCTTTATCAACGACAACATCATCCTACCCATCAACGAAACACCATAATCCGGTGGATGAGCAGGTACAATATTTAGCGGCCTATGATTTGGTTAAAGAAAAACAGTTTGATAAAGCGCTTGTGGCCATGCAAACTTTTCTAAAAACTTATCCTCATAGTGGGTATGCGCCTAATGCACACTATTGGACAGGTGAGCTTTATATGCTTAAAAAAGCCTATCCTCAAGCCATCTCTCATTTTACAACCGTTCTAAGTCGTTATCCTGAATCAAGTAAAGCGCCGGCTTGTTCGTTAAAAATTGGCTATGCCTTGGCCGCATCTGGTCAAATCTCGGCGGCTAGATCTCGTTTAGATAGTGTGGTTCATCATTTTCCCGACACACCTACCGCTGATTTAGCTTTAATTAAACTTAAAACCCTTCATGCTTGATGATTGAACATACACTGCGTATCACGGAAATTTTTTATTCACTGCAAGGCGAGTCTAGCACGGTTGGATTACCAACGGTGTTTGTTCGACTCACTGGTTGTCCACTTCGTTGCCAGTATTGCGATACCGCTTACGCATTTAATGGTGGTCAATTACTTAGTATATCCACTATTTTGACAAAAATTGCCTCGTTTCATCCAAAATACGTCTGTGTCACCGGCGGTGAACCTTTGGCACAACCCAAATGCCTAAACTTATTAACCGCCCTTAGTGATGAGCAATATCATGTTTCACTTGAAACCAGCGGCGCGCGCGATATTGCGCCAGTAGATGCCCGCACGATGATTGTCATGGATTTAAAAACACCAGCATCGGGCGAATCTGATAAAAATTTATGGTCAAATTTAAAACATTTGAAAAAAACTGATCAAATCAAATTTGTACTGTGTGACCGGGCTGACTACGATTGGGCTGTGGCCATGTTACACCAACATCAGCTCGATCAGTTAAGTCATGTTCTTTTTTCACCCAGTTGGCAACAACTTGACCCAAGTACACTTGCCGATTGGATAATTCAAGATAATCTGCCGGTACGTTTTCAATTACAACTTCACAAAATTTTGTGGCAAGATACGCCTGGCAAATAAGTAAGGAATCGCTATGCAACAATGGTTAGCCACCGCTCCTGCTAATATTGCATTAATCAAATACATGGGCAAACAAGACCACCAAAATACCCCGGCTAATGGCTCACTTTCTTATACATTACCTAATTTACAATCAACTGTAACCCTTGAGCCTTATTCAGGCCAAAAAGATATTTGGGAGCCATTGACGTTGCCAGGCAGCCCGTCTTTGACACTCTCTTCTATGGCACAACAGCGTTTTTTAAAGCATCTTCATTTTTTAAAAGCATATGTTGGTTATGATAAATTTTTTATTGTACGTTCGGTCAATAATTTTCCTAAAAATTGTGGGCTGGCAAGTTCAGCATCAAGCTTTGCCGCACTGACTCAATGCGCTTTGCGTGCTTTCACTGAATTAACCCAAAAACCAATGCCATCACTGCATGTACAAGCACGATTAAGCCAAGTAGGCTCTGGGTCATCTTGCCGTTCATTTTTTAAGCCTTGGGCAATATGGCAAGAAGATGAAGTCAAGGCGATATCGCTGCCTTATACCACCTTGCATCACCAGGTGATTATCATCAGTCGTGCTGAAAAAGCGGTGTCTTCCAGTCACGCGCATCAACGTGTAACAACAAGCCCGCTATACGCAAGACGTGCTCAACGCGCAAACGAGCGCCTTGATGCGCTTCTCAATGCGCTCAATTCTGAGAATTGGTCTAAAGCTTACGAGATTTGTACAGCTGAATTTCATGATATGCACAAGCTTTTTACCACCTCGTCTCAGCCTTTTTCCTATATGACGCCTACTACGGACATACTCCTACAAAAAATTGCCGACTTATGGCATACCCATGGTGATGGTCCATTAGTGACCATGGATGCCGGGCCTAATATCCATTTACTATATCGCCCAGACCAAAAAGCTTTGATGCACACTTTTACTCAAACGCATTTGACCGGACAGTTCGATGTTTTATGATTTTCATACCATCACTTATGGCAAATGGATTTTAGCGGGTGAACATAGCGTCTTAAGAGGTCATCCAGCCTTGGTATTTCCTTTAAAAAAACGTCAATTATCTTTAAGTTTTTATCCTCATGCCTTATTAAAAGCCGATTTTAAAGGCGTTCATGGTCAAAATATGGCGGCATTATTTTGGCGCGTATTAAAACACGGCTATGTTCTTATCAACCATGACCTCAATAAATTAACTGGCCATTTTAGCTTAGACTCTAGCCTACCCATAGGTGTTGGCATGGGTGCTTCAGCTGCACTTTGTGTGGCAGTTGCCAGATGGTTTGCTGCACAAAAACTTATTAACATTAAACATACTTATGCCTTTGCTCATCAATTAGAGCATTTGTTTCATGGCCAAAGTAGTGGGCTTGATATCAGAGGCGTTGCCAGTGATACCGGTTTATATTTTAAAAACCAAGCCATTGAACCACTTTATCAAACCTGGCAGCCTGTTTGGGGCTTATCTTCTTGTAGCCAAGCGGGCATCACCCTTGCCTGTATTGAAAGAGTCAAAAATTTGCACAAGCAACAACCAGATAAGGCGCATGCTATTGATAATGTTATGGAAGAAGCAGTTTTAAAAGCTCGCAAGGCACTCGAACACCCCGCCTCAGATGCCTTTGCGCAGTTGCAACATGCCGTTAGTTTGGCTTCGAACTGTTTTGCCGAGTGGGGATTACTGAATGACGCTTTATTGACCCATATGGCAATTTTACAACAAGCAGGTGCAGCAGCTGTCAAACCCACAGGCTCTGGTGGCGGTGGCTATGTTTTAAGCTTATGGCCCACACCACCTCGCCCGTTGCCTTTTGAGATAATGACACTTGCTTAAATTAATTCACAAACTGATAGAACTCTTCATCTTGTTTTACCATACCTAATTGAAAACGTGCCTGTTCTTCTAAAGCTTGGTCACCTTCTTTGAGCTCGGCAATATCAGCTGATATTGCCTGGTTTTGCGCGCGTTTTAACCCATTTATTTGGTCTTGTTGCACAGTTAATTGCTTTAATTCAAGCCATTTTGGCACACTTGTTTCACCAAACCATAGTTTATATTGCAAACCAATTAATATAAGCAAACATACTATAATACTTAAGCGCATGATGTTTGACGTTTTTCACTCAAAATTTGTCGTCCGGCGTATGGCAGCGCGGTTAGTTCTTCAATACGCAATAGTTGATTGTATTTAGCGACCCTATCAGAGCGACATAATCCACCTGTTTTAATTTGCCCACAACCTGTTGCCACCGCTAAATCAGCAATAAAGGTATCTTCTGTTTCACCTGAGCGATGCGAGATAATGCAGTTATAATGATGTGCTTTGGCCAAACGAATGGCGTTTTGAGTTTCCGTTAGGGTGCCAATTTGATTGAGTTTAATTAAAATGGCATTCGCCACACCCTGGTTAATCCCTTCTTGTAATAAATGCGCGTTGGTTACAAATAAATCATCACCCACCAGCTGAGTTGTTTGACCTAATTGCTGAGTTAATCGCTGCCATCCTTGCCAATCCTGCTCATCTAAACCATCTTCAATACTCATAATTGGGTAATCCTTAATAAGTTTTTGATAGTAGGTGATAAGTTGCTCAGAATTAAGCCAATGATGCGGCGTTATTTGATAGCCCTTTTGACTATCAAATATTTCTGATGCCGCAACATCTAGCGCAAAAACCACATCATGACCTAATTTAAACCCGGCATGCTCTATGGCCTGACATATATTATCCAAAGCTTCATAAGCATCCACAAAGTTAGGCGCAAAACCGCCCTCATCACCCACCGCTGTACTTAAATTTTGTTGTTTTAGTAATCGTTTTAGATGATGAAAAACCTCAGCCCCCATTTGCAGCGCACTTGAAAAAGTTGGGGCACCTACCGGCATTATCATAAATTCTTGGATGGCTAAGGTGTTATTAGCATGTGCGCCACCATTGATAATATTCATCATGGGTACTGGCATACGCATGGGTGTGATTGAATTTTGTAATGTCATAAACAAAGGTTGGTTGCAACTAGCACTATAAGCTCTAGCACATGCTAAAGAAACGGCTAAAATCGCATTAGCACCTAACGTTGATTTATGTTCACTACCATCTAATTCACATAATTTAGCATCAATATCCGCTTGATTGGCCACGGAAAAGCCACAAAGTGCTGGAGCAAAATGCTGATGAATTGCTTGACACGCTTGTAACACACCTTTACCTAAATAACGCTTGGCATCATTGTCGCGTAATTCATGCGCTTCTTTTTGTCCTGTTGATGCCCCAGAAGGCACACTGGCACGCCCCATAACTCCGTTTATCAATAAAACATCAACTTCTATCGTAGGATTTCCACGGGAATCTAAAATTTCACGCGCTTTAATTGTTTGAATATTCATAAGCTTTTTTTCGCTTGGTCTTACTTAAGTGAGGCTTATTGTTTGGACTTAATAGGTACTTGTCAAGAAAATGACTCAAGCTTGGCTAAAATAACACGCCAAAGCTCGCACTAAATTATATAGCCAGGTATAATTTTAGCTTTATACCAAAAATAAGCACTATGGGCAGCATTTTTAGCATGTTCGGGCCATCACCAATTCGGCCGATTGAGCAGCATATGTGTAAGGTGAATCAGTGTGTTAAACAGTTAACACCATTTTTTTTGGCAGTCATTGCGCAAGATTGGTGTGAAGCACAAAAAATCAAACAATCTATCGATACACTCGAACAAGATGCTGATAACATCAAACGTGATTTGCGGCTTCGCTTGCCTATCGGACTTTTTTTACCAGTCGGGCGCAGTGATTTACTAGAGCTTTTAAGTGCGCAAGATAAAATTGCTAATCGTGCTGAAGATATCGCCGAGCTGGTTGTCAGTCGTAAAATGCTCATTCCTGCCTCACTTGCAACTCAGGTCATGACATTTCTTGCGCGTTGTCTTGATGCCTCTGAACAAGCTTGTAAAGCCATCAACGAATTAGACGACCTGCTTGAAAGTGGATTTCGTGGCAGTGAGGTGAGTATCGTTGAGCAAATGATTCTTAAGTTAGAAGAAATCGAACAAGACAGCGATGCCAAATTAGCCATGGTACGCCAAGCCATTATCAAGCTTGAACAAAGCTTGCCGGCAATTGATATCATGTTTCTTTATAAATTAGTTCAATGGATTGATGATTTAGCTGACTATGCTCAGATGGTCGGTGGTCGCCTTCAAATTCTCATTGCTCGGTAATTTATGACTTATTCTTTTTTGTTGCTTAGTTTCGCCATTATTTTATGTTTTTTTATGACTTGGGGCGTGGGGGCTAATGATTTAGCCAATGTGATGAGTACCACCATGGGTTCAAAAGCGGTCACGGTACGCCAAGCGATGTTAATTGCCATTGTCTTTGAGTTAGCGGGTGCTTTTTTAGGAGGCGCTAATGTGACTGAAACCATGCGTGAGGGCATCATTGCGACAAATAGCCTTAGCAATCAACCAGAGGTTTTGGTGCAAGGCATGCTTGGCGTTTTACTGGCTTGCACCTTCTGGATGAATTTAGCCAGCTATATTGGCGTGCCGGTGTCTATTACCAATGCCTTGGTTGGCGCGATGGTGGGCTTTGGTAGTGCCGTTCTAGGTCCTAAAGCTATTCATTGGCCCCAAGTCTATCGTATTGCAATTAGTTGGATAACCTCACCATTAATTGCCGGCTTTACCGCCTATTTTCTATTTATGAGCATTCAACAAGCCATTTTTATCAAGCCTGATCCGATTCAGAAAGCTAAATTCTATATCCCGATTTATCTTTTTCTTGTGGGGGGTGTTTTATCATTTATTATTGTGTTTAAAGGTTTACATCATTTTGGCATTCATTTAGATTTAACCACTGCTATTATTATTACGCTTATTAGTAGTGTGCTATTAACCTGTGTGGGCATGGTGCTGGTCAAACGAATTCCTGAGCCACATCGCATTCGACGACGCGAACGTTTTTTACAGATTGAAAAGTATTTTGCTGTATTGATGGGTTTAACCGCCTGTGCCATGGTTTTTGCGCATGGTTCAAATGATGTGGCGCTGGCTGTTGGGCCTCTCACCATTATCCATAGCCTTTTAACCAAACCTCATCAAGCATTTGGTTTAACGCAGTATCCGAGCTGGATAATCTTATTTGGTTGTATTGGGGTGATTTCAGGTTTGTTAATGTATGGGCGGCGCGTGATTGAAACAGTAGGCAGCTCTATTACGGCCCTAACCCCAAGCCGTGCTTTTGCCGCCACATTATCTGCAGCAAGTACTGTCGTGGTTGCAACAAGTACCGGCATTCCGGTCTCAGCCACTCAAACTTTGGTAGGGGCGGTGCTTGGTGTGGGGCTTGCACGCGGCATCGGTGCTTTAAATCTAATTGTGATTCGCAATATCTTTATGTCTTGGGTACTTACCCTGCCTGTGGTGTCCCTTTTAACCATCCTCGCTTATAAGCTATTGCATATGATTTTAAGCTGACTAAAAGTCAGCCCAAATTTCGATTGAATCTTTATCAGCTTGTACTTTATCTCTTAAATTATTAATGCGTTTGTATTTATCTATTTCTTGTACTTGCGATGCGGATTTATCATGCGTTTGGTCAAATTTATGTAAAAATGTATCTATAGGGCTGATAAAAGATTTATCAATATCGTTATGCGCCATGAGTATCCTTATAAATTTACGTTTTAATGGCTGTCAAAATGACTTTTTAATTTTTTAAGTGCATTTTTTTCAAGCTGTCTGACTCGCTCAGCAGATACTTGATATTTAGCCGCCAATTCCTGCAAAGTTGATTTTTGTTCGGCAAACCATCTGTTTTGCAAAATTTCTTGACTACGTTTATCAAGTTTTTTAATGGCTTGATATAGTTTTTCGTGTGTTAAGTTCTGGTTTTGAGCCCGTTCAATTAAAAGAGCTGGGTTATTGTCAGTATCAGTTAAATAATGCACGGGTGCGCGCTGCAAATCATCGTCACTGTCTTCATGGCTCGCTACATCATAGGACATATCCATGGCATTTAAACGTTGTTCCATTTGCAAAACATTTTCTCGAGTGACCCCTAAATCTTTAGCAACCGCGTCTACTTCATCATGATGCATCCAACCTAAGCGTTTTTTCATTTGACGTAGATTGAAAAATAATTTTCGTTGCGCTTTGGTTGTGGCAACTTTAACAATCCGCCAATTGCGCAAGACAAAATCGTGAATTTCAGCTTTAATCCAATGTACGGCAAAAGATACCAAACGCACACCCATATCTGGGTCAAAGCGTTTGACCGCTTTCATCAAACCAACATTGCCCTCTTGAATTAAATCACTTAACGGTAGGCCATAGCCCAAATAGCCACGTGCTACGCGCACCACATAACGCAAATGGGCTAACACCAGATGTCGCGCGCTTTCTAAATCCTGCTCAGCTTGAAAATGTTTAGCATAGTGCTGCTCTTGTTCGAGCGTTAGCAGTGGAATTTGATTAACTTGATGAATATAAGCATCAAGGCTACCTAGCGGTGATAAAAAAGAGGTGGTGTGCAAAGATGGGTTCATCTACTAATCTCCAGTTATTCATAACATAACTATATTTTAACTCTTTTGACTAAATTATGTGCTTTTTTACCTGAGCGTTAGTATAGCGTATTTTAGAAAATAACCACAAGCGTTGAGTTTAATGAGGTTCGATGGTTTTAAGTTGCCACCAAACCGCCATTCTAGCGCTTATACCGCCTAGTAATAAAGCAATTAACACCAATTCATATGCTTGTTGCACCGACAAATTTAACAGTAGAACAGAAGATGTTTGTGGTAATTTATTAACCATGATGCGTAACTTAAATAATAGTAGATGATTTAATGCAATGGTCAAACTTGCGCTTATGATACCATACCACATCCCCATATAAACATAAGGACGCGTGATAAAAGCATGCGTCGCGCCTATCAATTTTAATATCTGAATTTCTTGACGTTGCGTATTAATAACCGCACCTAACGTATTGGCAATCACAAACATTACCGCTAAAGCTAATATGACACTAAAACCATACATAATTTTGGTCAAAAAAGTTATTCCCGCCTGCAAATGGGCAAGCCAATTTAAATCAAGGCTTATTTCATCAACCAAGGTCAATGATTTAAGCTTATCCACCAATTGTGCAAGTTTTAGAGGTTGCTGAAATAACTTAGTAGGCATTACTTCAATAACATCTGGTAATAGATTATCTGGCAGGTCATCAAGCAACACCGGTAAATTGGCTTGCTGCTTTAGCTCTAACAACATGGCAGATTGATTCATTATGTGAGCTGACTCTACCCCTGCTAATGCTTGAATTTGTACCAATACATTCTGTGCTTGAGTGGGACTTATTGAAGGCACAAGATACACGTCAATTTGATGATGATGTTGCCACTCGTGCATCAATAAACGGCTATTTTTCGCTAAGATAGTTAACCATACGGGCATCATTAACATCATGGTAATCACCATTATCGTGGCGAGGCAGGTAATGGGTTTGACGTAAAGAGTATTTAAGCTTTGATAAATGGCATGCAAATGAGCATGAAAAAAAGTTTGTATTTTACCTAGCATAATCGCCCACCTTTTAACATCACAATACGGTGACGCATATTGGCAATTAATGCCAAATCGTGTGTTGCCAATAAAATGCTTACGCCAACTTGATTAAATTGCACAAATATATCGAGTATTTCAGCCGATAGTTTAGGGTCAAGATTACCAGTTGGCTCATCCGCTAATAACAACGTTGGCTTATGTACCACAGCACGGGCGATCCCTACGCGTTGTTGCTCACCGGTTGATAGAGATAATGGCCGCAATTTTTCTTTGTTTAACAATCCAACCATATCAAGTGCGGCATGTACACGCTTGGTTATGATAGAAGCTGTCATATTCTGCATCGTCAAGGGCAATGCTACGTTGGCAAAAACACTTTGATTCATTAAAAGTGTGGGCGTTTGGAAAATAATACCTAAGCGGCTGCGATAAGCGGCAACATCACGCGCCTTTAGATTATTAAGTTGGATATTATCGACCGTAATATCGCCCATAGAAGGTTGCTCTAATTTGGCAATAAGGCGAAGCAGTGTTGTTTTTCCTGCACCAGAGTGGCCTGTTAAAAACACTAATTCTCCTTTGGTGACATTAAAATTAACATCACTTAATACTTCAAATCCGCCAGGGTAACGCTTGCTTACGTGATTGAATTTAATCATTAAAAATAGCCTCAACAAATTGTTGAGGCTCAAATATACGCAAATCTTCGATATTTTCGCCAATACCAATATAGCGAAAAGGAATGGCTAACTCATTGGCAATGGCAAACAAAATACCACCTTTAGCTGTGCCATCTAACTTAGTCATAGTAATCCCTGTGACCCCAACGGCTTCATGGAACTCACGTGCCTGAAAAAGTGCATTTTGACCAATGCTCGCATCTAACACCAACATCACTTCATGAGGTGCACTGCTATCCATTTTCTGTAATACACGCTTAATTTTTTTTAACTCTTCCATTAAATTGGTTTGTGTATGTAATCTGCCGGCAGTATCAGCGATTAATATATCCATATTACGTGCGCTTGCCGCTTGTAATGCATCAAATAATACCGAAGCACTATCAGCACCGGCATGCTGTGCAATCACCGGAATTTGATTACGTGCTCCCCACACTTTTAATTGCTCAACTGCAGCTGCTCGAAAAGTATCACCAGCGGCAAGCATGACACGCTTACCTTGTTGTTGGTATTGGCAGGCTAATTTGCCAATCGTGGTGGTTTTACCAGCACCATTAACGCCTACCATCAAAATGACTTGTGGACCTTTTATGGGGGTTAGCATGGGTTTTGTGTTCTTGGCTAGCATCGTTTGAAGATGTGTTTTTAATACCGCAAACACAGCATCACCATCGGCTAAACTTTTGCGTGCCACCTTTTGACTTAAATCATCTAATATTGTTTTAGTCACCTCAATGCCTAAATCAGCTTGCAACAAACTAATTTCTAGCTCGTCAAAAAGTGTTTGATCTAAGCTTTTTTTACCCAGTAATAGCTGTCCAATACTCTGCCCAAAATGCTGCCTTGTTTTACTTAGGCGTTGTTTTAATCGTGAAAAAATTGTGGTCTTAGATACCTTTAGGGTCTCTTCTTTGGTTTCTATATCAGGCAGTTCATCAAATAACGGCTTTTTTGGTGGCGTATCCGTTTTAATGTCTGTTGGGGTCGTCTCTTTTTGAGTTCGTTTAAACCAGTTAATCATAAGCTATACAAAATTGTGGAAATATGAAATTCTATCACCTTTTTATGTCAGGAGTTAATTTATGCGGCGTTTATTAACCCTTATGATGTGGGTCATCTCATTTTCAGTGATGGCTTTGGATGTAGAGCAAACTATCTTAAAAAATGGTTTAAAAGTTTTGGTCAAAGAAGACCATCGCGCACCTGTAGCGGTGGTCATGGTTTGGTATAATATCGGTTCCGCTGATGAACCAGGTGGGCTCACTGGTCTATCACATGCTCTAGAACATTTAATGTTTAAAGCGACCACCACCCATCCCCAGGGCATGTTTGCCAAAACCATTGCAGCGGCTGGTGGTCAAATAAATGCTTTCACTAACTATGATTATACCGCCTACTTTGAAAAAATTGCCGCCTCCCAGCTTGCTGTGGCCTTAGAGCTAGAAGCTGATAGGATGCATAATCTTATATTTGATCCTCATGAATTTAACCGAGAACTAAACGTAGTTCGTGAAGAGCGGCGTTTGCGTACTGATGATAATCCCCAAGCTTTGGCTCTAGAGCGTTTTTTAGCGACTGCGCATCTAAGCGAACCTTATCATCATCCAGTTGTTGGGTGGATGAGTGATTTAAACCACTTATCACTCACCGATGCCAAAATTTGGTATCAAAATTTTTATGCACCTAACAATGCAACGTTAGTCATTGCCGGCGATGTTCATGCGGCCAAAGTCTTTAAACTCGCTCATTTGTATTTTGATAACATCAAGGCTCATCCTAAATTTATCCGCAAAACACAGTTAGAACCGCCTGCCTTAGGTCCTAAGATGGTGCGTATACAAACCCCAGCTAAAGTACCTTATTTATTATTCGGCTATACTGTGCCAAGCATTTTAACCAGCCAAAAACCCTGGGAACCTTTTGCGCTAGAATTAATTGCCGGTTTGCTAGATATTGGTGACAATGCGCGTTTTGCCAGTCATCTAATTCGTGGAGGTAGCATCGCCGGGCAGGCAGATGTTTACTATAATCCTTATGCACGTTTCCAAACACAATTTATCTTTTTAGGTACACCTAATAGCGGCCATAGTCTTAAACAATTAAAATCAGTGATGTTACGTGAAATTGCCACACTACAAAATCAACCGGTAGCAAATGCCGAGTTAGACCGCATCAAAACACAAATAATCGCTCAGAAAACGTTTGAAAAAGATTCTTTATTTGGTCAAGCCATGGAGTTAGGTTTGCTTGAAACCGTTGGCATAGGCTGGCACGCTAAGGATGAATATCAAAAAAATATACAAGCTATTACCCCTGAGCAAATTCAAGAAGTTGCCAAACGTTATTTTATTCCCGCCAATGAAACCGAAGCACAACTTCACCCGATTAACCAAAGCGAGAACAGCCGATGATCATGCGTTTATTGATAATTTTATGCACGACTTTAATCTCTACATTTGGGTCTGCACACCCCAATACTTTTGATATAGAACAATGGCAAACCCCCAAAGGTACTCGGGTAATTTTCTATCCAACACGCACAGTACCCATGCTAGATATAACCATCGCTTTTGCGGCAGGTTCAGCCTATGATGGCAAGCATTTTGGATTAAGTGCGCTAACTACAAGATTACTCAATCAAGGTAATGGCCGTCTAAATGCCAATGAAATGGCCGAACGCTTAGCTGATACTGGCGCACAATTTAGTAGTGATACCACTAGAACTTTGGTCACCCTTAATTTGCGTACCTTAACGCAACCTCAAGTTTTAGATAAAAGCCTCGAATTATTTTCTTTGATTTTGCAACCAAATTTTAATAAACAAGCCTTTGCACGTGAGCAAAAACAACAACTGCTTGCCATTCGTCAAGCACAGGAATCACCTGATGAGGTTGCTAATGAAACTTTCATACAAGCCCTTTATGCCACTCATCCTTATGCGCATGCTACAAACGGTGATGCGCTTCATGTCAATCAGCTTAAACTTCATCAAGTTCGTCAATTTTATCAGCGTTATTTTACAGCGCAAAATGCGGTAGTGGTCTTGGTAGGTGATATTAGTCGTACACATGCTCATGAACTTGCCAACAAACTTACGCAAAACCTGCCCCAAGGACAAGCAGCCCCTGTGATACCCAAAGCCCAAAACCTTGAGAAAGCCAAAGAGCAACATATCGAGTTTGTCTCGTCACAAACCATGCTTCGTTTAGGTCAGCTTGGCATTGATTATCATGACCCTGACTATTTTCCCTTGTTAGTAGGAAATCATATATTAGGTGGCAATGCGCTTAATTCACGATTATCAACAGAAATCCGTGAGAAAAGAGGCTTAACTTACGGCGTTTATAGCCAGTTTATACCCATGCCCGCCCTGGGCCCTTATGTCATTGGTCTGTCAACTAAAACTAATCAAACACAAAATGCTCGAAATATCATGACCCAAACACTCAACATGTTTGTTACTAAAGGCCCTAGTGAAAAAGAGCTAGATGCCGCTAAGCGCTATCTTATTGGTAGCTTTCCAATTGGCCTGGCAAGTAACAGTGGACTTGCTGATAGTTTGTTAAAAATAGTTATGTATCATTTGCCTAACGATTATTTAAATACTTATGCAAAACGCATCAATCAGGTAACCACGCAAGATATTCAACACGCATTTCAACGTCACATTGATTTAAACCGCTTGCTTTTTGTCTCTGTAGGAAAATCATGAAACAAAGCGTGCGCATCATTGGTGGACAGTTTCGTGGAAAAATCCTAAAGTTTCCTGACACACTTGGTTTAAGGCCAACTTCAAATCGCATTCGAGAAACTTTATTTAATTGGCTTATGCATATTACACCCAATGCCCGATGTTTAGATGCTTTTGCCGGCAGTGGTGCTTTAGGGCTAGAAGCTTTTTCACGAGGCGCTTGTTCGGTGATATTTACCGATACCTCACCACAGGTCTGCCGTATGCTCAAGCGTTATACCATAGAAATGAACCCCCAAGCTTTACAAGTCATTCAAACCAAGGCATGCGCCTATCTTGCCAACACTCACCTTGTATTTGACATTATTTTTCTTGACCCACCTTTTGATAGTGATTTACTTACCTTATCTATTAAGCTATTAGAAACACTGCCAAGGCTTAAACCTCAGGGTTATTTGTATATTGAAACGGGTGATAACATCGAACTTAATCCGGAAATATGGCAATTATTGAAATCGAAAAAAACTGGTCAAGTTTGCTATGCTTTATATCAAAAAAAGGCCTGATGTTTAAATATCTTAGAAAATTATCAACCCATACCCTCCCCCAAGACTTTTGCTTGACATACATCAAACCAGCTGCTTCAATCGAATAAATCGTTTCAATAAAACATAATAATGATAAAACAATGCATGCTGCTTATGGCTATTTCGCTAATGCTTGGCAGTTGTAGCCATCATGGCGTACTGATGAAACCACCCATTAATCAACCAAGTAGTGACGCCTCCATCAAACTTGCCGAAGCTGCTTCATCTATCAGTGAATCAATGTATGAAATTGCCAAAGTTGAAAAAGTCATTTACCCCGAACATAAAGGTAATTCAAAAAACATCCCAAATACTTATGCATTACAAACACGTGCTTCGGTTGATTGGGCCGGTCCTGTTGAAGAATTAACCAAGAAAATTGCTCATGCGGCGCACTATCGTTTTCGGGTGTTAGGGCAAGAGCCTGCTATACCTGTTTTAGTGAGCTTATCAGTTAAAGACCAAAATCTTGCCGATATATTACGTAATATTGATTATCAAGCCGGCAGCAAAGCGATGCTTCGCGTTTATCCTAAAACTCAGGTTGTTGAATTACGTTATGCAAAAATTTATTCGTAGCTTTCTTTTAGCGAGTATGGCTTTTTGCCTAGGCTGTACATCCTCGCAGGCACCTTATGTTGGTAACACCGATTCTTTAGCGGGTTTAAGAGCCATGGCTAACTCTAAAGTCGCTCGTGGCAAAAATACCGCTCATAAAGGACATATTCGTTTGATGGCCATTAAAGAAACGGCACTTAGCGTTGGCGCCCAGTCAGGTTTGGCTTATCAAGCCAATTTAATCGATAAAGCGCTTTATCATCAAGCACGCACACTTGATACAGTCTATGATTTTAATGCGCTCATTTTGCAGCATAATATTTTGCCGCCGGTTTTACTTGAAGGTCGTAACACCCTTAATTTAGCCAACGACCAAACCATTCGTACCTCAAATCGAGTCTATAAAATTCATAAACAAGCAAAATTTATTACAACTGCGCCTAACTGGCGCCAATACCTATGGTTAGATTACAAAAAACCTGAGTACCCCAATAAAACTTTACTACCTAAAAATCGAGCTGAGCGTCAAATATGGTGTAGTTTTGTCGAAAAGGGTTGGAAAAATGGCATAGAACAAGCCAACATTATTCTAGAAGAAAGTATTGCACGAATTAAGCAAGATTATGTTGGTATGCTACTTTATCGTAAGCTTCTAGCCATGAATATGGTCACCGCCCCATTTGTTTCACACACTGATTTAGGTGTCACAGGCGATGAGTCAGAAATTCACATCGATGATAGGGTACTTCGTATTGCGGCCATGCCCGGTTTAAATGTTCATAGTCGCGAATGGAATGCGGCTGTTGCGCGTGATGATGATGCTTTATTATCACTAAAAAATCGTGAGAAAATTGTACAAAATAATAAAATTGTTATTACCAGTAAAGCATGGCAGCCTGTTATAGCCCCCATCAATGATGAACCATGATGCTCGATGATTTAAAATATATGATTCATCACAGGCTATCCTCTTATCATAAACCCATTCATCGAGATTTAAGGATAGCTTATGAGCAATGTTAATTTAATGCCTGATGAGCCTACGCGTTTTACGCCTGCAACGATGGATAAAATGTTACAACACGCTGAAAATTTAAATGCCTCTGATATTACCATCCAAACCGGTGAACCTATTTATGCTGAGATATATGGTGCTTTGCATCGCATCACGAATCGCCGCCTTTCTAATACCGAATTAGGGGATTTAATCAACGCTATTTACGGACCGAATGCGACAACTCAACTATTATCTGGTCGCGATATTGATACTCATTATGAATTTCGACCTAATCGCGGCGTGCGGTACCGTTATCGTGTCAATGGTACACCTTGTTTGGTTGAAGGCCATGACGCCATTCAAATCACCCTAAGAACCATTCCAACTACGCCACCTAAATTAGACACCATGGCATTACCTGATAATATTATCGATGCCATAGCCCCACAAGAAGGCATTGTCTTTATTACCGGCGCTACCGGATCAGGCAAATCAACATTGCTTGCTTCTATCATTCGTCATTTAATTGAGCAAGAAAATTCAAATCGTAAAGTACTGACTTATGAAGCCCCTATTGAATTTGTCTATGATGAAATTGACACCATCTCAGCTGTAGTAAGTCAATCAGAAATTCCACGCCATCTTCCTAATTTTGCTGAAGGCGTACGTAATGCGCTTAGACGTAAACCGCGTTTGATTATGGTCGGTGAATGTCGTGATGCTGAAACCATTAGCGCTGCACTAGAAGCCGCTCTAACCGGTCATCCTGTTTATACCACCTTACATACTTCAGGTGTCGCGGAAACCATGCGAAGATTGGTGACCTCTTTTAGTGGTGAAGAACGTTTGGGTCGCACCATCGATATTTTAGAAACCATTCGTTTATGTATCTGGCAAAAGCTGGTACCAACTATTGATGAGAAACGTGTGGCACTGCGGGAATATTTGGTATTTGATGAAGAAGTTCGCGATATCTTATTAGAAAGCAATCCCAATGAAGTCACCTCAATCACCCGTAAACTTGTGCGTGAAAAAGGTCAACTTATGACCACAGATGCCAGACGTAAATTTGAAGAAGGCATTATTAGTGAGCGAGTTTATAAGCTGATTATTGCGGGTACCAAAGCCTACCAACGTTAATAGCACATTCATCAATAGGGACGCTTGTTTTAAGCTATTCTAGCATGCCACCAGAGGAAGAAACGCCACCGTCTGAGAACGCTGATTTCGCTGTATTATAAGCACCTTTTCCAGCTTCCACTGATTTACCCAAGATTTGTTGATCACGTTGTCCTGCTGCAGATTGTGTGCTTTTACCCGCCTCTTTTATTTCTCCTTTGGTTTCATCACCCCAGGAACTTGATTCTTGACCTATTGACTCAGGTTGGCTACCTATCCACCGTAATACTTTATCAGGCAATATATTAATCAGTTGAAATGATTTTTGCACCAAAAGAAGATACAAAGAGGTGTACATAAGAATAGAAAAGAAAAGGCAATAAATTCCCGCCCAACCGTTATAGCCAGGATACGTCGTGAAAGAAGCCCCAGGGTTACTTGGACTATAATTAGGCACTTTTTTGAAATCTTGGATAAGGTCTGACCATGAAAATGATGTGTCGCTAGCCGGAAGGTTCGGATTACCCGTTAAATACACCAAGACATTACTAAAGCCTGCATTAATAAGCCACACTGCTACATAAGAAAGGGCAATACCCGCGATATAGCCTATGATCATCATGGCTGGTCGTAGGAATACATTCATCAGCAACATAATGGCTTGCTCACCCTTGCCAAAAGGCCCCTCGCCTTCAGGATGGGTAATACCCAGTGCCACAACAGGTGCCGCGACCATGGCTTCAATCACAGCCATAAGCCAGGCAATTGAGCCAAAAGTGAAAATCATATAAGGCAAAAACGGCACATAATAGGCAGTTAAGAAACCAACAGCGACCATAACTCCTATCCATGCCACTAATAATGGCATGACCAAAGCCAGTAATGGAATCACAAAAAGACCAAATATAGGAAACATAATACTGGTAATGGCAATGTCTAATAGATAAAACCATAACGCATTGGCAAAATTAATATAATTAATTCCCATAATTGATAATGACACAATAGGATTGGCCAAAGGATTCTGAATGGCTTTCACACCTAATAAGAAAATATAAGAAATGCCTTGAATAGGCAGCTCAACAAACACATTGACAATGCTATTAATGATGCCTAAGAAAAATGACATGGAAAAGTTCCATAAACCAATGATAATGGTGTCATAGATAACTTCACCAATTTTAATCCCGATACAACCAAATATGCCTGAATTCTCACAAGGAAATTTCATCGCTGGCAGATATATAGGTGGTATCTCTGTACGAGGAACCATATGCATGGCAAATTGAGGCGCCGTTAGGCCTGGTTGTGAAGGCAGCTGTAGTGTTGAAGCATTATTAATATAACCAAATATGGTGGTGCTAGCTAAACCGGTATTTACCGTCGATGAACTTGAAAAATCAAACGATGGCGCCGATAAAGGGGTCGATAACATACCTTCACCATTAATTAAACTGGTTAAATTTGCCAGCTGGCTGGCATCATTTTGCATCCAGATACATAAGTTTTTTGCCGGCTCAATACAATTGTTATTAGAGTCAAACGCCCATTTAGTTACATTACTCGGATTCATGGTACTATTTCCCAATCCTGAACTATTATCAGTGACTTGGATAGCCGAGCTTGCACCATTGTTGGTGTATACAGGATTTGCTGGACCTTGATTTTTACTAAGCTGTACTAAGCCAAAAAAATAACTACCCGCCATAATCCAACCCTGACTTTCAGCTTTACTTAAAAATTGACGATTCTCTCCTGAAGCACTACCTGCAGCAATTTGATTTTTTAAATTCAACGCCGGCGCCATGATGCCATTGTAATCACCCACTGCTTGCTGAAATTCTGTACCACCAAATAATGGTGAAGTCGAGCTAAATGCTGTATCAGGCCCCCAATTGGTGCAGGTTGATGTGGAAGAAGTACAGGGTTGTCCTGTGGTTGATAACGGAACCCCAAACTGCAATTTTGCAACAGATGAGGCATTATTCGTTGTAGTATCAGCATCAGTTAGCGAGGTTGATAACAATGGGTCGTTATTAATAGCCGCTTGCGCAATACTGCTTAAATCCTGATACATTTGCTGAATAGCAATAACGCGTGACATTTCAGTTGTTTCAATTTCTGCTTGGCTTAATTGTACGGTGCTGTCCTTATACCGAGTTTCTGCATCACCAGAAGATTGGCCAGAAGCATTTAAAGAACCTTTAAAAGAATTCCACGAAATTTTTCCACAAATACCATTTAAGATGTAAAAAGGTGAACTGTTGTCAAAATTGGGCATATCGATGGTATAGGTATCTTGTCCGGGGTTACTATTTTGCTCGCTGACAAAATTAACTGTGCTTAAAAAATCTGGGATATTGACATTACAAAAGGTTTTCATCGTATCTGTGGGGGTACCTGAGCAAGGGCCTGAATTTTTTGATTTACTATTTTGATAGCCTGATAATTGATTGGTTAAAACTCTTTGCAAACCAAGCATACATGTTTGACCGGTTAAAATTGTTGAAGCACCTTTAAAAATATCGGTATTACCTCCCTTGCTCGCTAAATCGCTTGGGCTTATTTGTGGCTGAATAATCACTCCACCTCGATTTAAATAACTTAATGCCGCTGACCACACTTTATCGGCAGCTCCAACCCCTTGAACACAAACCCACATAACAAAAATTTGCATCAAACAATAACCCGTGGCTTTTGGGATAAGTAATGCTAGACCAAGGGTTGCACGCACCGGCACCCAGATAGATGACCATTTTTGCCCCAGCATTTGTCCTTCATGAGCAGTGTTCACCGTTGAAACAATAAGTGTATATGCGATAACAATGCCACCTAAGGCAAGGACTGCTGCATTAAATACACCAAACATCGTCCCCATGATCTGGCTGCCAGAGCCACTTAAAACCCCATCTACAACTCCAAATAAATCACTTAAAAAAACCACTGAATAATCACTTGGCGGAGGGGCAAAGCTTAATGAGTTATCGGCAGCTAGGCTAAGTAGTGGATAGCATAAAATAAGTAAACAACCTATGATTTTTTTCATCTTTTAGTACCGCCTAATAAGCCGTTTTTAAACCAATCTTGCACACTGCTTCCTAATTTTCTAGTTTTAATCTGGTAATACCAAAAATGATATCTAAAACTTAAAGCAAGTGATAAACACAACAACATTAAGCTAAATAAAACTGCTAAAATCCCACCAAAAAACAGCTGATACACGATATAAATTATCATTAAACTCGCAAATGCTAGCATGGTTAAACTCAAACGATATAAACCTTTTTGACGGTTTGCTAATTCTTCTTCAGTTAAATTCCATCGTTTAACTTGCTCATCAAAGGCATGTTTTGAATTTAATTCATTTTCAAAAGCGCGATGCTGTGGTACAAACATGTGCTTAACGCCTTGTTTTAAATAACGCGAGACGCTTATCGTTCTATCCACATCAAGCCATGCTTTAAAATTAAAGACGTTGCCAAAAACACGGCGTATGGTTTTAAACCTTTGGTTTTCATCAGTCGGCATGGTGGGTATTTTCAAATAGATTTTTTATGTTATAACTAATACTATAATATCTATCCTTAATATCGTCCAGAAATGATTGTTCATTTAACTTAAAGAGTAAAATATGCCCGATCTAAGTCATCAAGCTTCAGCGCAATACTGGTTTGAGTTTATTGACCCAATGATTTACCGAGTCATTACTTTTTTAGAAAGCGTCGAAGACTGGACGCTTGATGGCGATCCTGAACTAGAAGCAGCCATCAATGAATTAGGTCAACAATTAGACGATATTGAACAAATAGATATTAATCAACTGAATCAAGAAGCCAACTTTATCAAGCTTGCCGCTCACATAAAATCTGGTCGAGGGTTGCGTTTACTACAAGCAATTGACACGATTCATCCTGGTAGTGCTTCTCGCGTATTAATGTATGCTGAAGACAATCGAACTGACGGCCACAAAGAAGCTCAATTTTTTCTCAAACGCAATATTACGTTTGAGCGCTTGCGCCTACTTGCGCGCGTATTTTCCGAATATCGTTTAAAGTTAGTAGCACGTGCCTTAGAAGGAGATGAATAGCATGACACGTCGATTGAATTATATGATAACGGCGGCTGTAATTAGTTTAACTACTTCTGATATATTTGCAGCCCCCTCCACAACACCCTTACCTACGACTTCACCAAATTATTATCGAAACCGTGCTCAGCATGCTCAAAATGAGCTAGATAATTTAGCGCACTATTTAGAAAATTTGGGTCAGTACTTTGGGTATGACCTTACCGCTTATTGTCAATCAGGTGGGCCATGCTCACCCACACCTGGCCAAAGTAATGGCAACGATAATGCGCCCTATCGCAATACTTTACTTAACCCCAATGCAACATATACTCTGCAATTGAACTTATTTAATACCTTTCTTGGTGCAATCATTGGCGGTACTAATCAAAATAACCTCGACTCAACGCCTATTATTCCTTCTTCTTCTAACCAAGCAAACCTAATCAATAATCTAGTTGGTAAAACTTATGCCGCTTTACCTTATAACAATGTGTCAAATGCCTCGAGTGTGTCAGTTTCTAATTTAATCGACCAGCAAACTTATCAAGCAGACCCTGTTAGTCAAGCTGTGTTAAATATTTTATCAACGCCTAATATCACTTATTGTCAGCAAAATAACTCGCAACAATTTATCGCCAACTGTCCTTATTTATTTCGTGAATTGGTGATGAATAATGTAGTCGGAACACTCCAAGGTACTCAAGAAGTATTTAGTACCGATTATAATCAACCATTGGTGTCTCAATTAAATGCTGATACATTGCTTTCACCACTGATGTATTCAACCTCGTATGATAACAATACTTCGACTTCATCGAATACTAATACTAATAGCAATGCAGGTTTGGTCGCTGTTACACAAGCGCAACAAGCTGCTAATTTATTACGTTATGTAACCTATCAAGTGGCACCCATTAATTTATTGAATCGCTCAATGTACGATAAATTAGTGAATGTTGCGGAAAATTACAGTAAATCCAGTAGCACCGAAGAACAAGTTGCTGCTAAAACGTTGTTGAATGATTTTTTACTAGAGCTTAGAACTTACGCGGCCCAAATTTCTTTTCCCTTGAGTAATTTATATTTAAGTTTTTCCAAGCGGTTGCCTCAAGCCCCTATTTCCGGTAATGGTCGCCCTACCAGTGAGGCGCTCAATGAGTTTATCATGGCAAGCTGGCGTTTATATAACTCCGATACACAAACGACTAACGGTAATAAACAATGGTTAACACAAATCAACCAAGGATCCGCGGCTTCTGTACAAAAAGAAATTGCCGTTTTGTTGTCTGAGATTAATTATCAACTTTATCTAAGCCGACAATTACAAGAACGCATGCTTACTTTACAATCCATTCAAGCATTACAAAACACCTATTCTTCTAAACCTGACCCTCGAGCTTTAGAAAGTAAAATTCAAGAACAACAGCAACAAACGTCTTCTTAAAAAAAGAGATAACCGTCAAATATTTAAAATTTGGCGGTTATCTTAGTTATTTAAAATAACCTTATCTAACATCTTAATTACATCTTTTACGGTGATAAGCTGCATGGCATCGGTACCATGCACATGAGTACCCCAAATATTTTGTTCAAGCGTTTTATTTAAAATCTTTTGCACTGCAGCAGGATAATAATCAATGGCAAATTCTCGACATAAATAAGGACCTGAAACGTGGGGACTGGTCACTGCATGTAACGCAATGACGGGTGTTCCAACAGATGTTGCCATATGAGAGGGGCCAGTGTCAGGGCATAGCACCAAATCAGCTTTAGAAATAAGCGCTAAAAGTTGTTTAAGCTTCGTTTTCCCGACCATATCAACACAAAAAACTTTTTGTAAAATTTCATCAGCAAGTTGTCTATCATGCTTGCCAGGTCCACCTGTTAAAATAACATGCATGTTCAAAATAGATTGTGCATATTCAATCACTTCTATATAACGCTTGGCAAGCCAGCTGCGTTCGGGTTTACTCGCTGCCGGATTAACGATTAATATTTTTTTTGTCGTGTTACACCATTGCGAAGCCCAGGTCAATGCTGCTTCATCAAGCGGTAAATTCCACGAAATGACTGATTGTTTAATACCTAATTGGCTGGCAAATTTTAAAAAGCCCTCAACCGTATGATCGTCTCCTGGGGTAATTGCTTCTTGAATAAACCAAGCATGCCCATCTTTAGCGCGTAGCGTATCATAGCCGATTTTACGTGCTGCTCGAATGAAAGGATATAACAAATTTGCGCGCAAACTCGCTTGGGTGGCTAATAAAGCATCGTAATATCGCTGGCGCATCAGGCGATAAAAATGCCAATAATCTTTGAGCGATTGTGGTTTTTTTATGACTAAAAACTCAATATTTTCCAAATTTTCTACCAACGCATAAGCAGGCTCAGATATTACCCAACTGATATGCATGGCAGGATTATAAGCTTGAAGCGTACGAATAAGTGGTATAAGCATTAAAACATCACCTAATGCTGATAACCTAACAATACATAAAGAGTTAATCATGTTCTAAAACAAAACATGCCCCACAGTATGGACACATCGCTTTACCAGTTTTTTCGATGGGCAAATAGACTTTAGGATGCGCATTCCAAAGCTCCATTTCACGCGTAGGACAACTCAAAGGTAACTGCTTTTGATTCACTACATAATTTTTTTTAGTACTCGCTGGTTGCAAGGTATGCTTTGACATAATAATTCTCAAAATGTTTGGATTAAATTTAACAATAAGATGCCGTATTATCTAATATTTCTATTATACGAGCCACCCCCTGGTTACAATCTTTGATATCATCGCACGCGATATGGCTCCCATTAAAATGATGGCGCAGCCAAGTTAATTGTCTTTTAGCAAGTTGGCGAGTAGCGGCTAGAGCTTTTTGATAAAACTCGCTATAGGTACATGCTCTATGCAGATATTCAAATGCTTGTTTATATCCCACACAGCGTAATGCTGGCATATCATATGTTAACTGCCACTTTGTTATTAACTGTTCTACTTCATCAATAAAACCCAGAGTTAGCATGTGTTGTAACCGCATTTCAATGCGTTCGTGTAACCAGCTTCTTTCTATTGGACAAAGTAAAAAATTTCTAAAGGAAAAGTCATGAGAAACTGTTTGTTTTTGTAGTTGCGACATCGGTTGTTGCGTTAAATAATAAACTTCTAATGCACGCTCAATACGCTTGGCATCATGCTGATGAATTCGAGCTGCACTTTCTGGGTCAACGTTAGCTAAGCAATCGTGCAAGTAGGGCCACCCTTTCTCATAAGCTTCTTTTACTAAATACGCTCGCACCTTAGGATCAGCTTTAGGCAATACAGCCAAGCCATTTTGTAGGGCATGAAAATACATCATAGTCCCTCCCACTAAAAGTGGAATTTTGCCCCGCTTTAAAATGTCATGACATAAATAGGTAGCCATCTGGCAAAACTCTGCCACCGAAAATACTTCATTTGGATTACAAATATCAATTAAATGGTGAGGCACACCATTGAGTTCAGTAATAGTAGGCTTGGCAGTACCAATGGTCATATCCCGATAAATCATCGCTGAATCAACACTTATAATTTCTAGGGGAAATCGACTGGCTAATTCTAAAGATAAAGCTGTTTTACCTGAAGCAGTCGGGCCAATAAGGCACACAATATTATTCATATAAAATACGCTCGCAATGCTTTGCGGTTAATACTTTAATAAAAGGCTCTTTTATTAAAGTTGACTGATAGTGTTCAAGATAGGTTTTAAGTTTGGCGGACAAATCTGTTACCTTAGCACAAGTTATATTCAACAAAATTTCTTTTAAAGCATCTAATGTGTAAATTGACAACTTACATGCTGATTCAACAAATTCATCAATCACTAAATCGGGAAAAAGATGAGGTATTGCACGAACCCATATACGTTGCTTGTCAACCATAATATCAAATCCTAACTGACTGAATAAGGGCGATAACTGCTGCCATGCTGTTGCTGTAAATTGGTGGGGCAATGCATAATCAATCGCGACCAAAAGATGGCGAGGTGCTAAGGGTAAATCCGCTTGATTAAGTTCATGTGTTAACCAATGGCGCTTTAAAGCAACCATATCAATTAAACAATAACCTGAGGTAAGCGCATAAATTATATAATTTTGCGCAATATAAATACACTCCTGCTCGCTGGCCAAAGCTGTTCTAAAAGAAAACGGCGTGTAATGCCCGCCCAAATGCGGTTCACGTAAAAAATTTTTAGTTGAAGATGCTCTCATAGTATCTGCATATGGCTGAGTAGTTGGCTCCTGTATGGCCTTTTTAAGTCCATTGTATAAAAAATTATGCATTACTTTAGGGTTTTGAAAGCGTATTTCATGCTTGGTTGGATGCACGTTGACATCAATCTCATGAGAATTAACAGTCAGATACAATATACAAAGCGGAAAGCGTCCGGGATGTAAATGATTATCATAAGCAAGTTTAATGGCATGATTGATTAATTTATCCTTGATGATTCGTTGATTAATATATACCCATAATCTATCACTTTGACTACGCTGATAATTTGGATGGGTTGTCCACCCTTTAAGCGTTATATCATCACTTGAGGTATCAATGGCAATGGCATTGTCTATAAATTTTTTACCCAGCAGAGCCCCAACACGCATCGTATAAAATGTTGCTTTATCTGTGGCTGGCAAAATAAGCACCGGTTTATGGTCATGAAATAACTCAATGCTTACTTCAGGTACACTTAAAGCAAAGCGTTTGATCATCAACTCAATGGCTTGAAACTCATAATATTTTGATTTAAGAAATTTTTTTCTAACAGGTGCGTTGTAAAAAATATCACGCACCTCAACTGTGGTGCCCAAAGCGCGCGCACAAGGCGTTAACAGCTGATGAGAACCCTCAATTTGTAATTTCATAGCATCTGGTTGGTCGAGAGGCTTAGACGTCACAGTGATATGTGCTATTGACGCTATACTGGCTAAAGCCTCACCACGAAATCCCATGCTTTTAACTTCATACAAATCATCTAGCGTGGCAATTTTACTGGTCGCATGCGCTAAAATAGCAAGCGGTAAATCATCAGCGACAATACCTACGCCATTATCACTCACCTTAATGGACGTCAAACCACCATGACCAATTTCAATAACAATACTTGAAGCTTTTGCATCAAGGGCGTTTTCTAATAATTCTTTAACAATAGATGCTGGACGCTCAATGACCTCACCCGCGGCAATTTGATTAGCCACAAGTGTTGATAACAATTGGATACGTTTCATACAATTCGCGGAATGATTAATTGTTGGCCAATCTTTAATAAATCAGCGGGCAGGCGATTAGCATGTTTAAGCATATCGACCGATAACTGGTATTTTTTAGCAATCGATGGCCAAGTATCCTGCGCACGCACCACATAAATTTCATGCGATTTAACATGTGCTTCAATGTAAGTATTATGTGGAGGGTAAGCCCAGAAATATTGACGTAACCCCTTTAGCAAAGACTGTGCTAGCTTGTTTTGATAACGTTGATTATTTAAATTTTTTTCTTCTTTGGGGTTAGAAATAAATCCCGTTTCAATTAATACAGAGGGAATATCCGGAGATTTTAACACCATAAAACGTGCTTGCTCTACTTTTTTATTGTGCAGTACAGTGACATGCCCTAAATTGGATAACATCATTTTACCCATATGTATACTTGCACGAATGGTTGCCGTTTGCGATAAGTCGATTAATACCGTACGCACTAAACCGTTTTGATCATCTAATCCCTTGAGATTGATACCTCCTAGCTCTGCATAATTTTCCTTCTCAGCCAACCAACGCGCTGCTTCACTGGTTGCGCCACTTTGGGAGAGTGCAAAAACTGAGGCGCCTTGCGAGTGACGATTAATAAAAGCATCTGCATGAATAGAGATAAAAATATCAGCATTATATTGGCGCGCTTTGGTTAAGCGAGCACGTAGACTTAGATAACTATCATTTTGGCGTGTTAACACAGCCTTTATACCAGGCTCTTTGTTAATCATGCTTTTTAATTTTAATGCAATAGCAAGCGTTATATTTTTTTCAGCTGTATGTTGTAAACCTAATGCACCCGGGTCATGCCCCCCATGCCCTGGGTCCAATACCACCATAACATCGCGCAAATGCTTAGGGGGTAAGTTTATTGTATGTTGCGCGGCCAAATTCGTAGGAAAATTATGTTTGGGCAATTTTAGAACCAAATTATTAGCTATTTTTTGCGGTGATAATGCCAAAGATTTGTCAAATAATGTTTGGTTAGAAATATCGAAAACCAACCGTAAAATATGCTTTTTAGGATAACCCACTCTTAATCGGCAAACAGATTTTTTCGACATATTCAACTTTTTAGGATTAAATTGCATATCAGTATCAACTAAATCAAGCACAATTCGATAAGGTTTGATAAGCGTAAACGCATGATATTTAACCGGTTTTTTTAATTTAAACTTTAGTACCAATGCTTGATTATTTTCTTGTAGCGCGATATCCGTTAATGTATTGGCGTATCCGCTTGTGTGCATTATAAACATCACTAAAAGCGCTGCTATTCTAAGCATAATTAATTCACTAAATGCGCCAAAATAATAAGACCCCTTTTGGTAAAAGCATGCGCTATCATACGACGCGCCCCCTTTTCACCCAGACTAAACATAAATTGAATATCTGTGTATAAAAGATAATTAGGTGCTTTTTCTGGCCATTCAATACAACAAATACTATCTACAAAATAATCTCTAAAACCAATAAGCTCAAGTTCCTGCTCATCTGCAATTCGGTATAAATCAAAATGATGAATACTACCAGATGATATATCGTAAGTTTCTACCAAAGCAAAAGTCGGACTTTTAATAGAACCAACAACACCTTTAGCGCGTAGCATGGCTCGAATAAAGGTGGTTTTACCTACACCTATCTCACCTTTGAAGGTTAAAATCGCTTGATTTGGTAATACCGATGCAAATTTTTCAGCCCAACGTTCACATTCTTGCACACAAGGCAAATCAATTTTAATATTATTCATAGCCATCACGTTTAACGATAGTTTAAAATTATATCACTTTAAATTAAGTCTATTCAATGTAGCATAAATCATAGCATGGCTGAATTTTAAAGCTGATTTAATAGTTTGTTTAATTGCTGAATCACATCACTGGCGAGCAAACCTTTTTGACCATGATCACTGGCAGCTAAATCACCCGCATTGGCATGCAACCATACACCTAATTTAGCTGCCTCAGCCAAAGGCAAATGTTGCGCTACTAAGCCTGCAATCACGCCACTTAATACGTCCCCCATACCAGCTGAAGCCATGCCAGGATTACCTTGTTGGCAAACCCATATGGGTTGATGCTCTGTTTTAATCAGTGAACCGGCGCCTTTTAATACCACCGCACCACCGTATTTTTGTTGCAACTGGTTAATCGCTGTATAGCGATTGCTATTAACCCAATCAGTAGAGCATCTCAGCAACGCAGCTGCTTCCCCAGCATGTGGGGTTAAAATCCAATTATCATCAAATTGCGGTAAATCGGCTAATATACGTAACGCCGAGGCATCGACTATCATTGGGATTTGAGAGGCCAATACTTGTTTAAACAAATGCCTGCCCCAAGTAGCCATCCCCAAGCCTGGGCCAAGAACGCACACGCTCGCTTGTTTAATAAATGCCGTTAAATCAGCACCATGTGATACACCATATACCATGATCTCCAGAGGACAAGGTCGCTGTATACTTTGATTGGCATTCATGACCACTGTGACCTTACCTGCTCCTATGCGTAAAGCTGCAGTTGCAGCTAACAAAGGCGCGCCAGCCATGCCCTCATCACCCCCTATAATAAGCACGTGACCAAAATGACCTTTATGAACGTTTTTATGACGTTGTAATAAATGCGGTAATAGATTGTTTTGAGATAACAATTGGGCATCAGGACACATGACATGATTAAGTGGAAAAACTAACCCCAAATCATCCCATAAAATCTGGCCACAATAATCAAGACCAGCTCCGGTAAACATGCCCATTTTTTTAGCGATAAATGTTAGGGTTATGGTCGCTTTAACACAGCCACCCAAACAAGCACCCGTATCTGCTTGCAAACCTGAAGGAACATCAAGCGCAAAAACCGGCAGACGACTCTCGTTAATTTGATTAATAGCCCAAAGTATGGATTCATGCACTTCGTGCTTTAAGCCCGTGCCAATTAATGCATCAATGATTAAATCTGCTTCTAATAACGCGGCATCCTCTTCCATCCAATAGCAAATCACACCTGCATCTAATGCTTTATTTGCCGCAATTTGGGCATGATGAGGTAACTTATCGATGGTCTTAAATTGGTTGATGGTTACCTGGTACCCCGCTTGATGCGCCAGATAGGCTAATTCGTAACCATCTGCAGCATTTCCACCACCACCACAATAAATTAAAATTTTATAGGCTGCGGCAAAGTGGCGTTGCAAATGATGCAATGCCGCCTTGCCTGCTAATTGGGTTAGATGATATGCCGATACTTGATAGTGCGATAGTGCAAGTTGTTTAAGTGCATAAAGTTGATGTGCAGCAAGTAAACTTTGTGGGTTCATATCCCTATCCATGAACAAAATAAGTCAAATTCAATAAAAAAGCCTAAAATTTCCTTTTATCAAACCTTTTTAATGGTTAATTTAGCTTTTACCCTGCATTTTAAGTCTTAAATAAACACTTTTTATTCATCACGTTTTACTAGTTTTAATGCAGGTTTATGTTTAGTTTTGGGCTCAGAAGATGGTGAAGTTGTGTCTGTAAAATCAGTATACTCTTCACCGAACTCCATACCGCGGCCATTCTCTTTGGCATAAATCGCTAAAACTGCATGGGGCACCACAAAAACTTGAGTATTTAATCCAGAAAAACGGGCGGTAAACACAATTCTATCATTATCTATATGTAATCCCCGACAGGCATTTGGCGAAATATTCAATACAATTTTACCATGTTGTACGTGTTCTTGAGGTACTTGCACATTTTTATGGTAAGCATTTACCAAAATATAAGGTGTTAAATTATTGTCAGTTATCCAATCATACATCGCTTTGATAAGATAGGGCTTATTCGAAGTCATGGTCATTTATGCTACTCTTAACTGTTTTTCAGCCTCGGTTAAACTGGCTTGGAACGCATCTCGTTCAAATATACGATTCATATAACGATGTAGCGCTTTGGCTGATGAAGGAATGGTGATGTTGTATTGAGGTAAACGCCATAGTAATGGGGCTAAAGTACAATCAAGTAACGAAAATTCTTCACTTAAAAAGAAGGGTCTATCAGCAAATACTGGATCTAATTGTACAAGGCTATTAAGCAACAATTTTTGATTGTTAACTTTGTCTTCATTTGTCTTAATTTTAAACATAAGTGTGTACCAATCATGCTCGATACGATACATCATTTTACGGGTTTCCGCGCGAGCCACTGGATAAACAGGCAATAATGGTGGATGAGGGAAACGCTCATCTAAATATTCCATGATAATACGGGCTTTGTACAAAGTTAATTCGCGGTCGATTAAAATAGGTATGCTGCCGTAAGGGCTTATGTCTAATAAGCTTTGTTCAATTTTATCTTGTTTGGTAGGAATAATTTCAACATTGACACCTTTTTCTGCCAATACAATGCGAACTTGATGACTATAAACATCCTCGTCATCTGAATACAAAGACATAATCGTACGTTTTGCTACGATAGCCATAGCTACTCCTTGAAATAAATTGATTAAGCATTATTTTTAATAGAATAATGCCATAAATAATAAAATTACGTGATTGTTTGATAATATGCAATGATATTAGGACAAACCAAATTGACTAGTTTATCATAAATTACATGAACAAAGTGATTGACTTTGTGCAAAATTTGCTTTTTTAACTAAAACAATACTTTATTTAAACGTAACGCCCCACTACGTCTAAACATGTTTTTGTAATGATTTAGGCCAATAAGAACGCATCAGACCTAAAGCAAGTATCCACATCCCGGTTAGCCAACCCATAACCCAATAGCCAAGATAATGACGTTTCGTATAAAAAGGGTCGCCAACATACACTAAAAATGCCACCAAATCTTCTATCATCTGATTAGTATGCTGTTTTTGCGCTTGGTCAAAAGCTTTGATTTGATAGCGGGTATCAGGTAATCGCATGAATATATTAGGCATGTTCGTGTTGAATAACATATGGTTATTTACCCCAAATGGCCTTTTAGAATCACGATAAAAACCACGTAAATATTGTTTTAACCACCTCGTAGGTTTCTGACGCGTAATTAAAGATAGATCAGGAGGAACACGACCAAACCAATTTAGAGCATCTTGAGAAGATAAACTCGTCTCAATTGTATGATTTAAAAGTGATTCACTAAATATAAGATTGCCATATAATAAATTTTTATCTATTTTTTTATTTTTATCTATCAAATTTAAGTCATAAGCCATGCGTTGGTATGTAAGGTAATGCAGGGCATGACATCCAACGCAATAATTAATATACACGCTAGCACCACGTTGTAATATTGCTGAACTTGACCCGCCCCACCCTAATAAACTCCAACATAAAATAAGGCTTATTAAGCCGCAAGTTTTCATAAAGTTATTTTTTTAGGAAGTGGTCGGATACGCTCTACTTTGGTGTAGAAAGGCATCAGTAAAAAATAAGCAAAATATCCAATGATGCATAATTGCGTTATTTTCTGGTTATAATAAGTTAACGGTAAAAAAGCCATCACACCCGCTAAAATAAATGATATAACCATAAGATATAATGCTAAGCGCGAATATTGGCCTTTATAACGCATGGAGCGCACGCTACTTTTATCTAACCATGGCAGCAAAAATAACATTATAATAGACGCAATTGCTATGAGGATACCTAAAAGCTTATGCGGTATCACACGCAGCATGCTGTAAAATGGTGCAAAATACCACATAGGATGGATATCAGCTGGCGTAATCCAAGCCTTGGCTGGTTCGAAATTAGCATGCTCCATCGTAAGCCCGTATAAATCAGGTTTAAAAAAAATCACCAAACATAATAGCCATAGGAAAGTCATACAAGCCAAAAAATCTTTTACGGTAAAGTAGGGGTGAAACGCAATAACCTCTGCTGAATTATCATATTTATTTTTGGGATAAGAAATATCAATACCTTCTGGATTATTAGAGCCAACAGCTCTAAGAGATATTATGTGCAATATAACTAAAAATATCATCATAAAAGGTAACGCCACACTATGTAAGGCGAAAAAACGTTGAAGTGTAATGCCGGATACCACGTAATCACCCCGCAACCAAAGCACTAAGTTATCCCCTAGAAAAGGAATAATACCAAACAAAGAAGTGATTACTTGCGCACCCCAATAGGACATTTGCCCCCAGGGTAAAAGATAGCCAAAAAATGCCTCTGCCATTGCAATACAAAAAATTACCACGCCTATTAACCAAACTAACTCACGTGGTTTTTGGTAAGAACCATATAATAAAGAGCGAAATATGTGAATATAAAGTACAACAAAAAAAGCAGAAGCACCCACAACATGAAAATAGCGAAACAACCAACCAAAATGCACATCACGCATAATATATTCTATTGAACTAAATGCCTGCTCTGCTGTAGGTATATAGAACATGAATAACCACAAGCCAGTGAGAAATTGGTTACTTAACGCAACTAAACCTAATACACCAAAGACATACAATACATTTAAATTCTTTGGCACATAGTAATTTAAAACATGCTGATGCCAAAAAGATAGGAATGGTAAGCGCTTATTTAACCAGATAAGCATCATTTTTCCTTTGTTAAACATTTTCCTCACCAATAACCAAAGTATGCTTACCAATCAATTTGTAGGGAGGCACTTCTAAATTAATCGGTGCTGGTGCACCTTTAAATACCCTTCCTGCCATATCAAAATCCGAACCATGACACGGACAATGCAACCCAGCTCCTCTTTTTTTTGTTAAAGATGCATCCGTTATAAAGTGCGGCACACACCCTAAATGCGTACAAATGCCAACCAACACTAAATAATTTGGATTTAACGAGCGATAGATATTCCTGGCATAAGTTGGTTGCTGAGGTACAAGTGATTGAGGGTCTCGTAATTGGTTATTTAATTGATGTAGCTGGGCTAACTGAGAAGGGGTGCGTCTGATTATCCAAATTGGCTTGCCGTGCCAAGTCACAGTCATTTTTTGACCAGGCTTAAGATTACTTAAATCAACAGTGATAGACTCATTCCGTGCTGCAACTTCGGGATTAGGCAACCAAGATG
>PKDH01000047.1 GCA_002863045.1 Legionella sp. | reverse complement strand
CATAAGCTGGTTAAGCTGGGTGATGTCTATGCTTAGCACCTATACGCTTGGGTATGGTAGCCGTTGAGTTTGAGTGGTTACTTAATTAAAGAAAGCAAAATGCAAAAAACTTTGTACCGGATAAAGGCCACGCTTGGATTTGATAAATCGCCTACGTTCTGCGAACAACTTACAGAACGTAAAAAGTGAAATTTTAGACTATCAAAATATGGTTCGGTACAAAGCGCAAGAACACAATAAGTTCTTTAACTAAGGTGAAATTATCTTAAGAATTATCAGTCATATCGTCCAAGCGTTCGCCGGCTTTTTGCGCAGGTCCTTTGTCTTGTAATTTGTCTTGAACTTTTTCAACAGTGTTATCAACTTTTCTACCTTGTTTTTCTGCAGGGCCTTCTTGGCAGGCAGCAAGAGATAAGCACAGGAATGTTGCGGCAAGTGTAGCAATCATCTTTTTCATATAGATATCCTCATTGATGAATGATTTTTTAGGTTATTAGATGAAGTAATGTAAGTCAAAACTTAATTAATTCATCGTCAAAGAATATACAAAAATTCATCTAAAAGCGAGTTAATCGACATCCATCATCGTTACTGCATGATAGCCGGCATCAACGTGTATAACTTCTGCGGTAATGCCCGAGGCCAAATCAGAGCATAAAAAAGCGGCTGTGTGACCAACTTCTTCAGCTGTGACATTGCGTTGTAAAGGCGTGTGTTGGGCATAAGTGGCTTGTATTTTACGAAAATCTTTAATACCTGCGGCTGCCAGCGTTTTAATGGGTCCGGCTGAAATAGCATTCACACGAACATGCGCACGACCCACACTTGCCGCCAAATAGCGCACACTTGCCTCAAGGCTTGCTTTGGCAACGCCCATAACATTGTAGTTGGGCATGGCTTTCTCAGCGCCATAATAGCTAAGTGTTAAGATGCTGCCTTTATTATTTTGCATAAAAGGCAGTGCCGCTTTAGTGAGCGCAATCAAACTATAGGCACTGACATCATGAGCAATTCTAAAACCTTCACGCGTGGTTGCTTGGGTAAAATCACCACTGATTTGGTCAGCAGGGGCAAAGGCGACGGAGTGAATCAAGCAATCAAAGGCAGGCCAATGGGCTGAAAGTGCGGTAAATAGGGCAGTGATGTCATCATCTTGGCTAACATCACAGGCAAAGGTAAGGGTTGAGTCAAACTCTTTGGCCATGGTTTCAACGCGTTGCTTAAGCTTGTCGTTTTGATAGGTAAAGGCAAGCTCCGCGCCTTGAGCGTGCAATGCTTTGGCAATGCCATAAGCAATTGAGCGATTGCTTGCAAGCCCTACGATCAATGCTTTTTTACCCTGTAAAAAGCCCATATGATGCTCCTTTATTTGGAATGAATGGCTAATAGTTCGCGCATTTTGGCTTGTATCATATCAATGGCGATACGATTTTCGCCACCTCTTGGCACAATGATGTCTGCATAGCGGCTAGAAGGCTCAATAAATTGTAAATACATAGGGCGCACGGTGGTTTCATATTGATGTACCACCGATTCAAAAGAACGTTGCCGCTCAACCACATCTCTTTTCAAGCGGCGTGTTAAACACACATCAAGCGGAGTGGACATGAAAATTTTAATGTCCATGATATCACGCACCAATTTTTCGCTAAACAACAAAATACCTTCAAGCACAATGATGGCATGTTGGCCAACGCGGCGTGTTTCATCTAAGCGCAAATGTTTGGAATGTGAATAAACCGGAATGTTGACTGCTTCATTTTGGCGCAGTCGTTTCAAGTGTTCATGCAAGAGCGTGTGGTCAAAAGCATTTGGATGGTCGTAGTTGATTTTTTCCCGCTCTTTGAACGGCAGATGCGAGTTGTCTTTGTAATAAGCATCTTCTGAAATCACCACCACTTGTTCGGAACCTAGTTCGTTGACAATGGTGTTAGCCAGCAAGCTTTTACCTGAGGCAGAAGGACCTGAAATACCAATAATAATAGGCAAATGGCTCATAAAAGGGCAAATAAAAAATTTGGCGAAATGATAAACTTTTGTGATAAAAAATTCAACGTTTAAAACTTACCATCAACAACATGCTTTGTGCCTCAAAAGTTAATAAATCCTTAAGGTATATCCAATAAAATGTATATATTATTTTCATGGTGTTGATTATATGAAGTTAAGACCAGAGCAAAAAGCAAATTTATTAGGCGCAGCCAACCAGGTTTATCAAGGTTATGTGGCGCTCGATTCTTTTAAAAATCGTTTATTTCAAATAGACAATCAAGCACTAACTCTCAAGCAAATATGTGAGAATGCCATTAATCAAGGTTCATTAAAGCAAACCATCCGATTAAATGGCAAGAATTTTAACCTTACATTAACTCAAGATAATGACCATCAATCTTATCAAATTTCGTTTACGCCCGCTGAAGAGGCTCCCCAAAAGGCATTAAGAAAACCAATCAATGATTATCATGATGATGAAGCGCTGTTATTATTAAGCGCGCAAAATTTTCGTATAGATATGGATGAGCACCATGCTCATATCAGCAATCAATTGAATGACCACACCGTGATTGGTGGTCGAGGAAAACTAGATTTATACCGCTCACATTTAGTCACCCTTCATAACATCATTGATAAAATTACGGCAGAAGAAGACATCAGTAGTTTATTGGTAGCACTGGCCACAGGCTCGGGTAAAACGTATGTCCAAGCGCTCTGGATGCTGGTTTTATCTTTAGCCGGTCATCATGGCATATTTGCACTACCGGATAAATTAGTCACACAGATGCATAAAGATTTGAGGCGCGTATTACCTGATACGCTTGTCGATAATTTGTTGGTTTTACGAGAACGTGAAGAAAACGCCGATGTTCAAGAGGCTCTTAATACCTTAAACTCACCTGAAAACCAGCCCAAAATCATCATTGCTTCAAGCGAGCGCTTACTAGATAAGCATTATCAGCAATTACTAGAAACTGCACCAGAACGTGTATTTTTAAGTTTTGATGAGCAACATTTATTGATGAAAACAGAGCGTTGGCGTGTGCGGTTAATTGAATTATCCAAAAAAATGCTCTCAATGTTTTTAACCGCCACGCCCAGTCAAGAAACTTATCAATTATCAGGTAATAAACCGGTGGCTATGATGTCTAGTGGACAAAAGCAAGCCGCCGGCCAAGGCCAATTCCCGGTATTATTGAGTGAAAATGCCAGAAACATGTTTGATAGAAATAAATTACAACATTATTATTTTTGGACTGGTGCATTTTGGCAAAATATGTTCAATGGCATTTTGTTGCGTTTTTTAAATGCCATCGAACAAGAGCAAAGCTCGGCCGCTGTTTCAATTGTCGAAAATCTACCTTTCTACCTCTATCACAAACCAGATGAAGAGACTATACGTTGGCGCATGCAAGTGCCAATGGCGCGCAAGATGTTATGTATTGTCGATGATAATGAGACTTTGGTGAATTTACATCATGCTTTAGCGCATAGTGATGATAATGATAGAAATATTTATCGCAACGGTAATCTTGTTGACCGCCAAGCCATCACGAATTTTTTTCAATTGCCTGACGTTGACGCGGATGTCGTGAGCGAGGATTTAACTTATCGGCAAGAGCAATACAAGCAAAAACTCTATAATGATGAGCGTGCGATAGGCGAAAAGCTTGTAGATAGGTCTTTGAAAGCACAAATTCACGATAATATTTTTCATAATATGATGGAGTATGTGTTAACCGATTTAACTGGGTTTGATGAAATTGAACACAATCGTTTGCGCAAGTGTGACCCTGAAGCTTTTCAAGCGTTAATACGACAAAAATTTCAACGCAGAGATGTAGCGCATTATCAACGCAAGCTTGAGACATTAATTGATGCAGAAGGTGCAAGGAAAATTGCTCAAATCTTACAGAAAATGTCTGAGCAATTAGGCAACATGCGTGATAATACATTTGAAAGTCATATTATTGATAGTGCCGAATGCTTTAATCGCTTTGTTGATAATTGGGCGTTAGATAGCGATATGATTGCGGCTATGAAGCATGATGACTATGACATCTTAAATAACGCATTTAACGAGTATGCCAACCGTCACCTCATCCTATCTGTTATGACAGGCATGCAAACAAGCGAAACACCTATTGACGATTCACGCCCATTTTTGGGTTTGCATGAAGAACGTTACCCTATGTATGAAGATGGGGCCTTGCGGGAACAGGCCAAGCGGCGTCAGCGCACCTCTTTAGAAACGCTCGATGACGCCTCTCAAGAAAGTTCGTTTACGCCAAACTATCCATATTATTTTGATGAAGAAATCAGTGATAACTATTTTCGCTTAGGGTTTGTGGGCATTTACGCCAGCAATAAAAAAACAGAAGGCTTTAGTGATAGAAATTTGCATACAGTTATCAATCTTGCCGAACATACATTAAGCAAAACCAATAGCCCAGATACTCTTATTCAAGGAATTGGTCGTAATCGTGGTTTAGACGATACCATTGTGCCTGCTTATATCCATGCCCTTGGGCGTCGGCAAAAAACGCTGTTTAACTTAAAGCATTTACAATCAAAAGATTATTACCCGGCATTATTTAAAGCGCAAAAAGCTTACAACAAGCAATTTATAGCTGTTTTAGGTCAAAATGTTGGTGAGGAGATTGTTCATTGGTTTAGAGCCAATGTTGATAAAGATGAAACCATTGACAGCCATAAATTAAAAAAGCAAACATTAAAAATTATTGCGCGGTCATTGCGCCAATTAAATAATCACAACCATCACAATATGCGCTTAAGTCGTGTCCAATTGACCAAAGTCATTGATGCTGCCATGAAAAATTTAGATAAAGAAATTGCGCGCATTAAAAAACCTTACAAGTTAACTTTATTCATCAAAATCCTTGGTTCGGTGCTAAATTTTATCTGTAAAATTTATTTTAATGCTAAAAAAATAAGGCCGGCATTAAAGCAGCTTAAGCATGCTTGGTTTGGCGTAAAAACACCACTTGATACAAATGCTGCTAGCACCAAACATCCTGATGATGTTTACATGAAAATTATTAAAAAGTCGGATTTTAAAACGTTAATCGCCAATGCCAGTGTGGCCAGAGAATTTAAAGATTGGATGACGCGCAAAAGCGTAGGTTTAGAGACAACTGTTCAAAAAGATGCTGAATTTTATTTAGAAAAAACGCGGCAAGAAAGCTTCAATCATCACAAAGACGCTTTTATTGGTCCGCTATTAAGCAAATTTGTGGTGCCTGAAAAGCGCGAAACTTTGCTAGAAGCCATTACCACCATGCCTAATTTAATGAATTTTATTGCTAAGCATAAAGGCGCATTTACAGCCATAGGGCAAAATAATGCGCCTGAAAATCAACTCACAAACATCTTAGCTATTTTGCAAAAAATTCCAGGATGTGAAACGTTCGAACAAGCAGATATGCTTGATTATGCAGCACAACTCAACGCAGATTGGCCTAATTGTGAATATGGTATTGCCGATTCATGGGAAATTAGCATAAAAAACTATTTGGCCAGTGATGATTTTATTGCATTTATCGAAAAGTTTTTTAACACAGCAGACCACGCTAAATTAAAAGCTTTTTTGCAAGATGAAAATAAACTAACCAATATCGCCGCAAAGATTCGATTTGAAGATTTTGTAAACATAGATAGAGAATCCTTACTTGATTTATTTAGAAAAGAGGACGATTTAAAAGATATACAAACACTTGATGAGCGCCAGCAAACATTCACTGAGTTCATGAATCAAATAAATTTAGAAGGTCTTGCCTGTATGGATAGAGCTAAATTATCAACATTGGCTGCTGAGAAATTAACCACGGTATTTTTCCATGCTGAATTTTATGCATCCTTAAAAAAACTAATCGGCTTTCTTAATCAAGATGATTTAACCGTTTTATTTGAAGCGATGGGTAAGCAAGGGCCTGAAAAGCAAGCCACTGATGTAATGGATTTGATGAAAATCATCAAAAGACAAGATAAACAAGCTTTGCATGAACAATTTATGTCTTTTCCAGCAGAAGGCGAAATTTCTTTTGAGGCGCTTCCCATTATAAAAACAATCGATCTTTTAAGTGACCTTATTAAAGAGGTGATTGATTGCCAATGCGATTATCATCAGCATGACAACAAAGGCGAGCAAACTGAGGCGATTAGATCCAAATTATACGATAAACTCTCACCGGCATTGCAAGATATTCGAGTTGATTCTAATCCATCCTTTTTAAGTACTTTTTCGCGAAAAATATTTTTTATCCAAGGCATCCGTAATGGTCTGCCTCGATGCGCTAAAGTCTCTGCTGCTTCAAACCAAAGCCAAATCAAAATTTTAAAGCGCGTAAAAGCACACATTCTTAGGCCTTTATGGTGGGGAACGAATATGTCTAACATTGGCTTTAGGGTCATTAAAATCGGGCGTAATACTGCGTTTGCTTTGAAAGCGTGTGGCTTTGCTGCATTAAATGGTGTTAAGGCTATTCTAAACTTGGGAGGTAAGCGTTTTGTAATTTCCGCTCGTAACGCAATAAGCCAAGATTATAACGACACAACGTTTGAGACGGCTCAAAAAATCAATAAACTTATGCCTTTTGACTCAAATAAAGTTGCAGCACCCGATTGCCAACTGGATGCACTCACAGAGCTTGAAACTTTTATCAAAGCACATCCAGGCATACGCTTTTTCCCGCCGTCGGCAGCCGACTCAAATATTGGCTCTAAAGAAGTACTTAAGTTTGGTGGCAGATAACCCTGAGTGTCGCGCGCGGCATCTTTCAACACATTCAAGCTCTGGCGCGAGCAAATGATGTGCGCCAAAGCCTATACGTTGTTAGCTTTTTGATAAATGATTTGAATGATTAAGTGTTCCTTCATCTTGTGGCGTGAATAGTTTAATATGCTCAACAAGATAAAGCAGATGCTTAGGCACGTCTTTATCGGTAAGTTGCGCTATTTTTTCATCAAACTCCCAACGTACTGAAGAATCTGGCTGATAAATTTTGTCTTGCTCAAAGTTAAGTAATTGGCATAACTTTGGATGTGATATTTGTTCGTTTTGAATTCGCGCGATTAGCGTATCAACGCTGTGTTTAAATTGCTTTGCAAGAAAATCATGAAGCGTGGCTTTTTCTTGATATGTCAAAGTAGTATCCATTAAAAAATCACGTGAGACTTTTTGCATGATGTCACAGCTAATATCTAGTAAGCGACTATGACCTTTTTTGTTTTGAGTTGTATTTTTATCAGAACCTAAAATGCTTTCTTGCGTTGTTTTAATCGCTTCAAAAATCTGTTGATAATAATCAAAATTTGAATGACTTTCGGCAGCCTGATTTAAGTGCCGAAAAAACGTGATGGCTTGATCTATGCGAGTTTGATTTTTAAACCACTTGTTCTGATAACGCTTTTCTTGCTGTTTTATATAATCTGTATAATTTTTTGTTATGGATTTATCATCATTTGCGGCATCAGCGGCTGATTGAACAGAAAAAGGTACGCAGGCCACCGCATGCACCTCATAGGCAAAAGCTTTAATGGTAGACCAGGGTGTTGTAGGCTCAAGAATTTTTTTAGTAAGACTGACATACTGCTCGTAACAGCGATCTTTAAATGCATCTGTTGCGCCTAAAATTGTCCCATGCTCTAGATATTGCATCAGCTGTTGACGCGATTGTTGCTTGCTAGAAAATCCTTGGTTGAAATATTCTTGTTGTAATGCAATGTTCTTTTCGAGTAAGCGCGCTTTACGAGTTTCCTCAATTATTAAGGTTAGATTTTCTTCTGTAAGCTCAAAACGACAAAACACATTCCATGCTTGTTGAATATATTGATGCATATCTTCTGGCAAATGCTTGACGATAAAGGCAATTTTTGTCACTTTTTTATGCAATTGAGCGTGATCGTCTTCGGTAAATAATGAATTTAATATTTGGTGTATGGCATTACCATCCACGGCACAAGCTTTATCAATTTGTTCTAAACATGACAGCCAGGTGGTTTTGTCCTGGCGTGGTAAGGTAGAAAAGGTATCCCACAAAAGACGGGCTTCATCTTTGTTAGTCAAATGTTTATCGGCAAACGCTGATATTTGTACAAAGCTTTCAATCATTTGTTGTAGCGTTAAGTCCTCTGCGTCAGGTTCAAAAAGGCTAAATAAGTTCCATACCTGATGGATATGTTGATGCATATCTTTTGGCAAATATTTAACGATAAAGGCAAGATTGATCACCATTTTATGCAATTGAGCGTAATCGTCTTCGGTAAATAATGAATATAATATTTGGCGTATTGTATCACCATCCACCATATAAGTTTTATCAATTTGTTCTAAACATGACAGCCAGCGGGTTTGTTCCTGGTGTGATAGGTCATAAAATGTGTTCCACCAAAAGCTGATGTCATCTTTTCTGATCAAATATTTATCAGTAAACACAAGCATCTGCGCGAAACCTTCTATCATTTGATTTGGCGAGCGCGTACTGACATCGAGCACCTGATGAATAATGGCGAGCGACAAGCGTGGATATTGATTTAGGGTCGTTAAGGTATCTTGTAGCACCTGAGGCGATAACTTATGCGCATAAGCTATTAATTTTTTTAACCTATTATTTAAGGTTGCCGTATCGTAATTTTCTGCATGTACGCCACGTGTTTGTAGAAAATGATGGAGCGCTTCACCGGCGTCTTTAAGCTTTTCTAAGTTTTTCTGAGTGGCTATTAAATCATAAGCACCAGGTGCGGTGGTAAGATGCTTAAAAATATAATCAATTTGTAAAAAGGGAGGAATTGTTAATAATAACGTTAAAATTTTGGTATCAAAATGATGTATATAAAATGCTTGATAAAAACGCCTCATATTAGCGCAATCTTCGGGTGTAAAGGGTACTCTGCGGCTCATAAAAGCCAAAATATCAGCTGTGCGGTGTGATAATGTCTGAGGAGGCGAAAGTAATGCTGGCAAAACGGATGGCGCTTGAATATTGAAATTTAAATTAAATACCATGTCAAAAAGAGGGCGTAGCATGCCAGGGTGAGCCGAAATTTCGGCAACATGTTGTTTAATAACCTCTGCTATATAAGCGTATTTAGCAATTAATTGATCGGGTTTATTTTTTTGTAGCATACGAATGATAGCGACCATATCATGGCTATTGGTATGCTTGATAAGAAGTTGGGTAATTAACGGGTTGGTTAACAATAATTGCTTCGCGCTATCAACAAACGACTCATCCATATGTGACCAAGCACTAAAATAAAGTCCGCAACACAAATTATCAATAAATTGGCGCGGGGTTTGAATCTCAGGCGCAGCTTCATACATAACATCAGCTGTTAATATAGACCGATAGCCCAGATAAAATAACGCGGTAATATTATCTTGGTGACTTAGCCATTCATCCGGTGTAAGGGCATTTAAATAGGGTTGTTTGAACAATTGTTCAAGGCACCCTAGATGGGAACTAAAGGTTGGTAAGTCAAGCTTTTGCACAAATTCGGTCACGCAATGTTGCCACGCTTCGAACGATACCGCATAAGCTAAGCGCTGCTCAAAAAGATGTTCTAAACAGTTAAAAAGTTCGATTAGTTTATGTTGTTGTGCCAGATTTAAATGTTCATTAGTTGATAAAGTATACAACGTATCATAAAAAGCACGCAGATCGCGGCGGCTTGGTTCATGAAGTTTATCAATTAAATTTTCAGGTAAAAAACATGTGTCATTTTCATAACAATATTGCTGAGTATTATGCAGTAAAGTTTGATAAAGTTTGAATAAATTTGCAAAGATATCTCCCTTTTTAGAGGGCTGGTATATCATAATGGCGCCGCTTCGTGCATTCAAATCTAAATTAACAGGCTTATTTGAAACGTCAGATTGATTTTCTACAGGTGCGGAATAATTTTTTGCTGTTAAACGAATCTTTTCATCAACCAGTCGGCTTAATTCAGTTAATTGACGGGTAATATCTTGCGCTTCATCATCACTGACTCTTGCTTTGTCTGGATGATATTGCAACAAGAGCTTGCGCAAATCTTTTTTCAATAGTATCAATTCATCAGTTTGTTGGGTTGTGAGCGTTCTTGGTAATGATTTGCAGTATTGTGTTTTGCGTTGGATAAATACGGCGACGTGATTTACTTCATCGGGCAAGCTAATATGCTCAAATAACTCCAAAATAATCATTGAGTTAAAGCGTGAATCAATGCTTGAGAAATTTTGCCAAAATGTATTGGCTTTTTGTAGAAATAGGGCAAATGTATCATTGGTATCTTGTGCATGACCAGCCAAGCGCATGGTCCACGCTTGTTCAATATTGGCACGACAATCTTGCCACATTGTTTTTATATGGGCTTGTTTATCGGTTAATACATGTTGTTGATGTGCTAAATCCGTAGCATCAGCTTTTTCATCGTTCAAAAACGCCAATATTTTTGTAATATCAGTGGTAAGTGTTGCAATCAGACTATCTTTTTGATGAGTAAATCGATTTTTTACAAGCTCGTTTTGGTCGTGTAATCGTGATACAACGCGTGCACATAGATAATATTTGACTTGTGTTTTATCATTTGCCCAATACCATTTTTCTGAGTTTTTATCTTGATGCTTATCGCGTTTTTGCCTTAAAGCTTGTTGTTCTTGCGCATAAATAGAACGTACAGCCTGTGGTTCACGCTGCTCAAACGCTTTATACTGTCGTTCAATAAGGCTTAAATTTAATACTTCCTGGGTCATGCCCAAAGCATTGTTACGACCCTGGCGTCCGCGCTCTTGTTTTGCGGTTCTGGGTCTTGCGTGATAAGTTCTAATCACCCCCAAACCATCTTCAACCTCAGGCTTGATATCAGTACCACGACCCAAGCGCGCACTAATGGTGATGGCACCTTTAAATCCAGCTTTTTTAACAATCTCTTTTTCAGCTAGACCACGGTCGTTGGTATCACAAACAAGCGAGTACTGAGGGGGTAAAATTTTATGCAACTGATTAAATATTTGCTTAACGGCATTGTCATCTTGACAGGTAATTAATAAAGGCCGATGGGTTTGGTTTTTAATTATCTCAGCAAGTTGTGTTATTTGTGCGTTAAAATCGGTACAAAAAAGCGGTGGTTGAAAATCGGTACGATTAGGCCGATGAGTTGGCACCTTGATCACATGCGTTAAATTGTAATCTTTAGAATAACGCGATAATTCTTGCTGACTGCCAGCAGTACCGGTGCATCCTTCTAGTTTACTAAACTCATTTCTAAGAAATACATGAGCATTTTGTGATAAGGCAATCAAGCTTTCAGGTTCAATAAAAAAGTTAGGTGATTCACCTCTTTGTGCCGCTTCGTAATTAAGCCTTGTATGTAAAAATTGTTGCACAAGTTCGCTGTAAGTAGAGCCCAGTATCACTTGATTGGCAAGCATAACCTTGGCATCGCGAATGGTAATAAGCGTGTTATATACGCTCTTTTGCTCAGTACGAATACAATAATGCTGACCTTCTTTAAGATTATGCGCGCTGTGTGCGGCTTTTAATAATTGCAACAAACGCTTATCACGTTGTTCAATTGCTTTTTTGTTCTTTTTATCTAGAGCTGGAATAATATATTTTTCGAAAAATGATGATTCTTCAGGAAATAAAGATTGATTTTGTTGTAGAAAACTGCATAAACCTTGCAAATCACGTAGACGAGATATCTTAATACAACCTGTTTTATCTTGATCAAAATTGCCAATATTTTGGCGGTAAAACTCATAAGTTAGGCGATACACACAGGCATCAAAATTATAAACCGATTGATTTTCAACATTGGTCGCAAAATTAAATTGAGTTCGCTCATCTAGCAAAGCATGGTCAGCTTCATCTAAAACGGCAACGTTTTCACAAGATTTAAAAGGAATTGATTGACCTTCCCACACATGTCGTAACCGATATAAGACTTTGTTACCCAGCGTGGCGTAATGAATTTTACCTATACCGTCGGCAGGAGCTTCATAAGCCGAAGCGGGGGCATCTGGGGTGATATAAGCACATTCTAAAGACATGGCTTTGTAAACAGGCTGAAATTCTGCAAAATCACGAAAAGACAAGCTTTCTTTTGAGCTAAACACGGTAACGCTTTTGTTATTAAGCGCTAAGTAACTTGCGCGCATTACCGTGATAATACTTTTGCCTTCGCCAGTGCGTACCTGATGAATGATGCTGTCATTGTTGTGTAACGCAGCATAGAGTAAATCAAGCATTTGTGTGTGATTAGCCCATTTAGCGGTTTTTCTTAGCACAATTTCGCGCATAACAGCTAAAGTTTGTGCAGCAAATTGTTTGCGTGCAAAATCTGACACACTAGGGTCGTTGGCAGCACTCACGTTTTGATAAAGCAGTTGCTGTAAAGTGTTTATGGGTTTGATTGCCATATTTTCTGAAAGGCTGTAATGCTTGATGTAGTAAAGCAACGTTAATAATTCTTTTTGCTTATCAAGTGTTAATTTAGATTGTCCTTTACGTTCAATAGTATTAAGAACACGGGTTAAATTTTCATAATCTGCAGATGATGTGCCATACAATCTTTTAGAATGGCCTTCGTGGTCTGTTGCCCGTATTTGTGATTCATACAAATGAATTAAAGTATTTACTTTTTGCTTAAGTGCTATCTTATCAAGTTTATCTGTATAAATAGCTTGTAACTGGGTTAATGATAATTCAGGGTTTTCACTGTAATATGCTGCTAAAGTTATGAGATTCGGCCATGTTTTTAATTCTTGACCAACGTTTATCAAGCGCTCAAGCGCTTGAGGATTATGAGTGTGTGTAGAAGCATTTGCTTGAATTAAAATACTACATAATAAAACAGCTTTAAGTGAAAAATCAGTTGAATATTGGTCCTGAAGCGCGGTTAAAAAACGACACATATCGGACAAAGAAAGGGTACCTGATATATACAATTCGGCTAAATCATGCTGAGATTTTTGCCATACTTTGGTTAAATTATGAAAGTGTTCTTTTGTTGAGGGTTCATCGATTGGATAGGTAAGAGCATTTAAAATCACCGCAATGGCTTCATGGTTTTGCTCGTTTTTTAAGCATACAAATAAACGCTCATACATTTCAAGCTTTTTAAATGACGTCACTTTGCTGTGATGTAATTGCGTTAAATATTTTTTTACCAGTTCAACATAACTATCACTACCACCTTTTAAAAAAATTTTAATAAGAATCATTTGATAACAATTAGGCAAAGATAATTGCACGATTTGTCTTACTTTTCGTGCAAGAACTCGATTATCGGTTTGGTTACTTAACAAACGTAGTTGACGATTAAGCAGTGAGTTTTTTGAATCATTTACAATATGGGTAAAAAGTGCATCCAGCAAATTGACTGGAAAATGTTCACGACAAAAACGCTCTTTGTGATAAATGGTTTTTAACCAAAAAATAAGTTCAGGTACGGCATAAAAAGCCTGATTATCTGCCGCTTTTTTATTTATATAGCCAATAATTTGACCCAATTCATCGTAATATGATTTATTATCTAGTTCGATAAAAAATTTCAATAAACTTTGCAGCGCAGCTTTGGCATCGGTATGAACATTAACTGCTAAATATTTTTGACTAAGGGTGGCAAGCAGAACATAATTTTGTGCTTTAAACGATGGCTTTAGATGAGTATCTAAAAAATTTCGTACAAAAACCATGTCCTCGGTATTAAGTGGGCGATAAGGGGCCTTTTGGTTTTTGATATCACAGCCCTTCTTTATCCAATAACCAATGTATTTTTGCCGTGCCTTATCACTATCTACGGCCTTGGTAATGAACTTATAGCTTTGCTTTATCTCATTAAAATTAGGTAACCAAGTGCTTGTTGGTATGTTAATAGAGCTTATTTGCTGATGAAATCTCTTTAAAGCAATACGTTGTTTAGTAGTTTGGGTTTTTGATAAAAATACGTTAAATAATACATTCGCCAATGGTTGATGTTCGGCAATGGTCCAAGGATGGGCTTTAAGCATGGTATCACTTAATATGTTGGCAGCCGAAAAGGCATGGGTGTTTTCAAGATACGCTACCAGCATATGCATGCGCGCTTCTTGTTGGTCGCCATCACACCATTGCAATGCCCGACCTAGGCGATTAACCAACTTTAACTTTTCTTCTCGAGTTTCGAGCTTATTTAAATTTTGTAGCGTAATGTTTTTTAATAATTCACCCAATGGGGCAAGCTGATGGATGGATACTGTTAAGCTACCTTTGACAAACGTCTGCCCTGCTAAGCTCAGCAAACCATTAAGCCATGTGATAATGTCAGGCTCAAGGTCATCTAAACAAGCGTTTAAATTAATAATTTGATGAGTTTTTAATTCAGCGATATCATCAAGACCTAGCGCTAGTAAAGCAATAATTAAACGTAGTGATGGTAATTTGATTTCAGGCAATGCTTGTAATTCTTGTTTGAGATAATCAAATTCAACAAACGAAAACTGCATATGCTGAGCGGCAAAGCGTAAATAATGGGTGATACCATCAGTTACTTTATGAGTATAGCCATCTGGTGTGAGATAGCTCATGTTGTTTGTCTGGTAGGTTTTATAAAATGATGTTATTTTAAGCGTTTCATCCCAATACCCATAAGATTGGTAGATATTAGCATAGTAAAAACCATGATGATGCCAATCGATATTGACTAAATTATTTAAAATATGTTGTTGAATGTTTTGCGCAAAAAGTTGCTGTTCGCAAGATTTTAACACGTGATACAGCCGGTCTAGAAAAATTTGTGCGTTAAATAAATGCGCATCTGTTAGATAATCGTGCCATGCTTGTTCATTAATGTGTATTTGAGAATTTTCTAAATAATTGATTAATTCGGTAAAACCTAACCACACTTGAGCATACCGAAATGCACCCACAGAGGCAGCATGTGCTTTGAGTAATTGCCACCAAATTTGTTGATAAGAGGGGTGATCTTTTAAGGCATGCATGCTTTGAACCATGGCATCAATTTCAGACTTATCAAGGCACTCATGCCAACTAGGCAGCCTTGATAACACATCATGAAACCAAATAGTAAAATTTTCGCTACCAAAAGTATCAAACATTGATTGCGCTAAATTAAACCAATGGGTGGTACCAAGTTCAGTTACTTTAGAGCCATCATAATAATAAAACAGTTGACCAAAGCTTTTAAGCTGTGAATCATCAAAGCGTGTTGCCTTGTTTACAAATAGATGCTCAGATAACGCGGGCGTTATTTTATTTTTTGCCCAACAGCTCATGGTTGCTAGCGCGATGTCAAGATGACCTGGTGATTGTGCTTGTGCTGTTAATTCAAAACTTTGTAAAGCTGCCGATGCATCGGTGGTTTCTACAGTTAATTGATGCGTATCTAAAAATGTTTGGCATGCCTGAAGATGCGCTTGGGGATATGCCTCATAAGCTAAATAATGCCAAAGTGTATGTCCATGGTCAGATGATTTAAATAGGGATTCTAATTGACGAAAATCACCCTGAAACACTTGTGCTTTTTGAGGTTGATACATCACCATTTTAAACGGATTAGGCTTAACAGTATGCGTGCGAGCATACAAGGCATCTATTTTTTTACGCGAATCAAAGCATAAAATAAAACCCTTGGACAAAGACGAAATGGCAAGAAAAAAACCAGGGGGTAGGTTATCTTTATTAATACCAAAACGAAAATAAGAGGCATGTTGCATGATTTCTTCAAGCGCTTGGTATTCTATTTTCTCTATCACATGTTCAGCATTACATGTGCTACCAACCCATATTGAAAAGAGAAAATCAAGGGGTTTTCCTTCTTGACCTGATTGTTGACGAGTTATTTCTGGAATACTCGCCCAAAGTGAAGCGGCACGAAGGTTAATATTATCGCGCGTAATTAAGTTGTCTTCATTTTTGCGATATTGACCAATCTCTTCTTCTTGCTCTTGTTGTGCCTCTTCTTCTTGTTCTTGTATGTGTTGTTCTTCTTGCTCTTGTTGTTCTTCTTGCTGTTGTTCTTGTTGCTGTTCTTGCTGTTGCTGAAGGCCAGGCGTGCTGTTGCCTAAAGGATAATAAACATCTTCGCCGTCCCAGGGTTGTGCTTTGGTGGTATCTTTTTCATTAAAATATAATTTAAGGGCATGGGTGCCTTGTTGATATTGACCTAAGCCTGCCATATTTTCCGGCAGCATACCTTGATTAAACAAACGTCGGTTGGCCAAAATAGTATTTTGTAATTGTCGATAAATTGTTTTTAATTTAAGTTTATGCGTGTTTTTATCAGCTAAAAGGACATCACATGTTGGAATACATATAAGCAAACGAAAATTTTTATGCGTTTGGGCATGGTTAAGTAATCTTTCAAAAAGCGTATAAGTGGTTTCTTTATCTACAGCAATTTGGCTTAGAATAACTTCATTAGTCTCATCAGTGTAGGTAATTGAGCGTTGGTTTAATACGGTGACTAATTTGATGATTGCGTCAATGGTCAATCGATTAACGTTTTTCGGCACAATCAGCGTTAATTGTTTAAAAAGGGGTGCACATCCATTTTTATATTGATCAAACTCATAAATTTTTTTAGCTAGATGGTCGATATAAAGCTCATTTTTACTGTAAAAAGGTCCGTTTAAATCAAATATAGCGGTTAAAGCTGGTGCAAACTCGCGATAACGATTGTTCCAACTCAGAGCATAAGATTTTTCTAAATAATCGAACAAATGATTCAGCGCATCATGCCCCATTTGTGGTATTTGCCATAACTGCCACATAAGCTCATCAATACCATTCGGTTTAGCGCTGTGATTGCATTGCGTAGCAAGCCAGGTTTTATTGGCTACACGCATATCGCTTAAAGCTTCATAAGTAAGTGAGGCGCTTTGATATTTAAAAAATTTTTCAAGTGCTTGTCCGGTGTTCTTCCATATTTTTTGACGGTTTTGCACGTTTTTTTTTGCCGCTTTTAAAGCGCTAGTATCACAACTTATTAGAAAACGATTGCGCGCCGCACAGCTAAACGCATGCGCCAATTCCGCACTTAAATTATTTAAAGCAGCAGGCGCTACTCTAATAGACTCAATGGTAATTTGGTAATCTTGTAATAGTTTAATGTCTGTGCAATAAACCTCGTTTGGTTCGACAATTGCAAAATAAAGGCGTTTGACCATAGGCAAGTGGTATGTAGCTGCCCAAAGCTGCATTCTACTTAATGACTGTTTACCCATGTCTTGGTTAACTTGCAAAGTATCATATTCTTCAGGGTTTGATGCAAATGTTAGAGCACTCTGCTCAAAATAGCTGATAAGTTGTGTGTTGAATGTGATGTTATCTAGCAAATCACTTTGTGTCTTTTCAGCCAATAACTTGTGGGATGATATTGGTACAAATTTACCAGATGAATCAGCAGGATTAGTGAACGGATAACGATTGTTAAGACCTGCTGTAAGGTAACTTCCTGTCAAACTTGGTGAATAGTTATTTGTTTTACAGCCACTGTAATAATAGACATAGCCTAATAAGATTGGCATAGGAACCATGTGACGAAAAGTATGAACATTTTTTGACTCGCGTACCGCTGGCAATATTCTACTTAATGCTGTGACATACCAGGCGGTCATATAATCAATATCTAAGTCTGATACGGCGGTATGATGCTCATTTTTAACCTGAATAAAATTGATACCTGATATTTTTTGGAGCTTGTTAAGCGCCTCCCGAGGTATTTCTATATCAGCAGGGACATATAAATTACGGTGATGACCAATAAGCCAGAAAGGATCATCTTCGGTCGAGATATTTAAGATAATGGTTTGCTGTATGGCCGCTGCATGAAAGGGCTTTTGCAATTCTTCTAAATTTAAAACCTGTATTGATCGATTAGATAGATTCGAATTAAACATGCTTGATAAATAGCGATAAACATCAAAGCGCTTAAAGCGATAAGCTAAGCCAGGATAATAACGAGCTGCTATCGTTTGGTGGTATTTATCTAATTTTAATACTTTTTTGGGAACCTCAGACAAGATAGTGGCTAAAAAGGTTGCGGCGTTAGATTGAGTTGGATATTGAGTTGGCCAAGTTAATTTTTTATCTAACAACTTTCGTAACGTGGTTGGTTTTGTAAAATCATGTTGCTTGTTTTGCGTGATATGAGCAAACAAAAATACATACAAAAATTGATAGGATAAATAGGTATCGTTTACAGAAGTGCTTGCAGTTAATCCTCGAGTTTCATCTTTAAGCCACGGATAATAATCAAAAAGTGTCTTTAGACATTCTGCCGGACGTATTTTTTGTAAACTATTTTTTAGCTGTTTTTCAAGCTCAAACCAAACTTGGTCAAATTTTCTAATGTATTCTTGCTTTAGTTTACTAGATGAATCGAGTAGGGCGTTAGATAATTGGTAATGATATTGAGACAGGATAAAAATAGGTTCATGTTCAAATGAAAAAAATTTTATGATGCCGTCTCTTTTCTTTTCTTTATCCATGCTGCCTTGATAACGATATTGCTCTAAAATTTTTACTTCAGCGTCGTGGATTTTTCGCAAAGTGTCATCATAATAAGCGTTATCGCCAGACCGGGCTTCTCGCCAAACTTTTCCAAGCATGTTTCTAAATTCAATTAATAAGTTATCTATTGCAGAATTAATGATGAATTGAGACATATGCACATTTTATTTTGGGGAATTTTATCTATGATAAAAAATTTTTCTTAAGGTTTTATTAAGCACTTAGAATTTAAGTTAATCACTCTTTGTGCTGGATGATGGGTTTCTTTTAAGCAATACATAAACCGCGCCGGTGCCGCCATCTTGGGCTTTGGCACTATGAAACGCGAGAACTGTAGGGATTTGCGGCAGCCAATGATTCACAAGATTTTTTAGTACAGGTACAGGGCTATGTTGTTGACCCTTGCCATGAATGATTAAAAGACAGCGCCACTGGCATACCCGCGCTTGTTGCAAAAAATGAAGCAATTTTTCTTGGGCTTGTGCTCGATTTAACCCATGTAAATCAAGCCTTGCTCCATAGCGAATCAAGCCTTGTTTTAAGGCCTTAAAACGTTTGGCTGGGCAGTGCGCGCTTTGATAGCACAATTGGCTATCGGCGTCTTTGGTATCGGTATAATGGTCAGATAAATAAATAGGTTTGTGTGTTCTAGGTTCTTTTTTGGCCAACACAATACCAGGCGTTTTAGGTGCAGCAAGTGCTGAGGTTGGTATATTTTTTCTTGATTTTAACGGCAAAACATTACCAACAACACGCCTAAACAAGGCTTTATCTTCGTCTGAGATGGCCATATGAACCCTTTATTGTTTATTATTAAAGCAAATATTATTAGAAATCACGACAAGCGCATTATTTTATTATAAACTGATTTATTTTGATTAATTTTATGATGGTATGAAATATAATTTAACGCACGCCTGTCCCCAAGAATTAGCAACGATTCTTGATTTTTTACGTTTTGCTGTGAGTTGTGCCGAGCAACATTCACTTTTTTATGGTCATGGTACAGATAATGCCCTAAGTGATATGACCGCGCTTATTGCTGGAAGCTTGAAGCTACCTTTTGAAGACATAGTCGATTTTTATTCAGCTAAACTAACCAAGGTTGAAAAGGATGGGCTATATGCCATGTTGGTCAAGCGCATTGTACATAACATACCGGTGCCTTATTTAACGCATGAAGCCTATTTTTGTGGGTTGCCTTTTTATGTCGATGAACGGGTACTCATTCCACGCTCACCCATTGGCGAATTAATTGAGCAGCAATTCTCACCCTGGCTTGATGCACCCCAAGTACAAAATATTTTAGATTTATGCACGGGCAGTGGTTGTATTGCCATTGCTTGTGCGCACTATTTTCCCGAAGCATGGGTCGATGCCATTGATATTTCGCCTGATGCGCTCGAAGTCGCGCGTGTTAATCACCAACGTTATAACTTAGATGAACAGGTGCGTTTTATTGAGTCAGATGCCTGGGCAGAGGTGCCTGATAAGCGGTATGACTTGATTGTGTCAAATCCGCCGTATGTGGGCGAGTGCGAGATGCAAACCCTGCCGGCTGAATACCAGCATGAGCCGGTGTTGGCGTTGCAAGCGCCTGATAATGGTTTGGCCATTGTGCATCGAATTTTACAACGTGCGTCTGATTATTTAACGCAAAACGGCATATTGGTGGTTGAAGTAGGTAACAGTGCCGATGCCTTGCAGGAAGCTTATCCTGACCTGCCTTTTATGTGGCTTGAGTTTGCGCGCGGTGGCACCGGCGTGTTTATGCTGACTTATGACCAATTAGCTGCTTATTTTGTCCAACCATCATGAGTGGTAATACGTTTAATCAATTATTTAGTGTGACCACCTTTGGTGAGAGTCATGGCAAAGCGTTAGGTTGTATTGTCGATGGTTGCCCGCCAGGTTTGCAGCTTGATGAAACACGTATTCAGCCCTTTTTAGATAAACGCAAACCAGGTCAATCTAAATACACTACACAGCGTCGTGAAGATGATTTGGTGGAGATTCTCTCAGGGACGTTTGAAGGTTATACCACCGGCACGCCCATTGCGCTTATTATCCATAACACCGATGAGCGCAGCCGCGATTATCAGGCCATCAAAGATTTATTTCGCCCAGGGCATGCTGATTTTACCTATTATCATAAATACAAACATCGCGATTATCGTGGCGGTGGGCGTGCCTCGGCCCGTGAGACGGTCGCGCGAGTCGCCGCGGGTGCCATCGCTCGGTTATATTTAAACGAAGTCTTAGGCATTCATATTTGTGGTTATTTAGCGCAAATGGGTGATATGCACCTTGCTTTTGCAGATGAACGCTTCATTCATGACAATGCTTTTTTTTGCCCGAATGATCATCAGCTTGAGGCGCTGGCCAGCTACATTGAGACATTAAGGCGTGCTGGTGACTCTATCGGGGCGCGCCTTAAGATTTGTGCGCATCAAGTGCCTGTTGGCCTAGGCGACCCGGTATTTGATAAGCTAGATGCCAGGCTTGCGTATGCCATGATGTCCATTGGTGCGGTCAAGGGCGTTGAAATTGGAGCGGGGTTTGATGCAATCACCCAATTAGGTAGTGAGCATCGCGATGAAATCACCCCCGCAGGCTTTTTATCCAATCACGCCGGCGGTATTTTAGGCGGTATTTCAACAGGTCAAACCATTGAGGTTAGTCTGGCTTTAAAACCTACCTCAAGCATCACCAAGCCAGGATACACAACGACCATTGATAATCAAGCAACAACGATTGTAACCAAAGGGCGACATGACCCATGTGTGGGCATTCGCGCCGTGCCGATTGCAGAAGCGATGATGGCATTGGTATTGATGGAACATTATTTGCGTTATAAAGCCCAAATTCTTTAAGGGGGAGTTTAAAAAAATGAATCAAATGACGAATATTGCCATTGTTGGTGCCACCGGGGTGGTTGGCAAAGCAATGCTAGAGGTGCTTGAAGCGCGTAATTTTCCTTTAAATCAACTTTTTTTATTAGCCAGTGAACGCTCTGAGAATCAATCTTTTTTATATAAAAAAGAAAAAATTACTGTGCAGTCATTAGATGCATTTGATTTTAGCCAGGTACAAATTGCGTTGTTTGCCATAGGTTCTGAATTAACCAAACGCTATGTACCCGAAGCGGTTAACGCCGGATGTGTGGTCATTGATAACAGTTCGACGTACCGCTATGACCCGGATGTGCCGCTAGTTATTCCAGAAGTTAACGCCTACTGCATCGCCGATTATGTGCATCAAAATATCATTGCCAATCCAAACTGCTCGACGATTCAAATGTTGGTCGCACTCAAGCCCATTCATGATGCTGTAGGGATTAAGCGGATTAATGTGGCAACCTACCAATCAGTTTCTGGTTCAGGCAAGCAGGCCATTAGTGAGCTTATCACTCAGCTTGGCCAACTATTAAATGGTAAGCCGGCTAAAAGTGAGGTCTATGCGCAGCAAATTGCCTTTAATGTATTGCCGCACATTGATGAGTTTTTGGAAAATAATTACACCCGTGAAGAGATGAAGATGGTGTGGGAAACCCAAAAAATCCTCGCAGATGATAGGATTTTAGTGAACCCAACAGCGGTACGTGTGCCGGTATTGTATGGTCATTCTGAAGCCATTCATTTAGAGTTAATGGCGCCTTTGAGTGTGGATGAGGCACGGGCCACTTTACGACAAGCGCCTGGGGTAAAAGTTATAGATGACCCCAAAAAACAACATTACCCGACCCCATTTACCCATGCCATTGGTCAAGATAAAGTGCTTGTTGGGCGCATTCGTGAAGATATTTCGCACCCTTGTGGCTTAAATCTGTGGGTAGTGGCTGATAATATTCGCAAAGGCGCGGCAACCAATGCCGTGCAAATTGCTGAAATCCTGCAGCAGCAATATTTATAATTTATACTCAACTGTAGAAATCATTCTTGTTGGTTAATGAATTAGTATGAGTCAAGCGATTCTCAACAAACAGCTTAAAAAACGCATCATAGGCGCCGGTTGCCGACTAAAAGCGCTTACCCAATTACAACAAGAAGGGGTTACGGCTAAGAGCATTCGTGAACTCAATGATTGCAGCTTAGGCCGCTTAAAAGCGGCGGGGTTTTCGGCCATTCAACTTTATCATGCCGGCTTTGATGTGGATGCATTATTACAAGCAAATATCAGCTTGGCTGATTTACGTTTGGCGGGCATTAGTGCGCGAACACTTAAATCACGTGGTTTTAGTAAAAGCCAATTACTGGCAGCCGGCTTTAGTGAAGCTGAACTAACAGGTTTTGATAGTTTTGCGGCTGCAAGTGAGGCGGTTAGTTATTTAGCCGAAGATACCGCCTTTGATGCTCATGAGCGGCATTTAGCTGAGCAGGCTGAGTTGCGCCGCCGGTTCGGGAGTAAAGTTCATACTCGTGAAAAAAATTTCGACGCGCCTGCAGCTGGTGAGACGATGCAAAATGGTTTAGCACAACACCCTTGGTTGGCGAATCAACGCTTTGATGGTATTGACCCCAACTTAAATCCCGAACCGCCCCTTAACAGTGAAGCGCGCCGTGAGTTTGACAATGCCAAACGTGAACAAGAAATGGAAAAACAGCTGCGCCTAGGCAATATGCCAGCTTTTTCTTCATCACCTAAACCTAAACCATCATGAGTATTGCTCAAGATATTTTAAAAGGTCAGATGCCTGATTTAGCGTTTTATCAGCGCCAAGGTGACTCATTAGATGATATTGATGAATACGGGTTTACGCCGCTCATTGAATGCGTTATTACCAGGCAACTTGATACCGCTAAAGCGCTGCTTGCCGCCGGCGTTGACGTGAATAAGCAAGATGTGGCCGGGCGCACGCCCTTACATTGGGCAGTGGATAATGCCGATATCGCACAAGCCAAATTACTGCTTGAGCATGGTGCTTATGCCAATGCTTACACCAGTAGCGGCTTATCGGTGTTGGTTTACCCACTGTTGCGCCGCCAACAAGCATTAAAAAATTTGTTGTATCATTACGGTGCAAAAGCAGATATGGCACTGGATTTTATCTCAGGCAAATTATTAGGGCATCGCTTCGAGTTAAGTGGTTGTGTTGATATTTTGAACGCGAAGGAAGAATACATTGAGCTTGATTATGAAGGATTTATTTTAGAGTTTAGTGTGGCGGTGATTAAAGATTCACTCAAGCGCTTTATCAACAGCTATTCAGCGCGCCATTTGCGTCGGCATTTTCAAAGTTTACAGCAAGTCATTAAAGCCTATGAGGTTGCAGCGCGTTTGCTTGCCTATCAACATTTGCCGGCGTTAAATGAAAAAGACTTAGGAGATATTCACACACTCATACAAGCACCTTTATTGATTTTACCGGCTGCAAGCTCGGGGCATGCCATGTGTTTTATGCGCTATAAACAATGGTGGGTCAAAATAGATAGAGGCGAAAATAGCTTAAAAGAAGGCAGCATTAATATTTACCGCTTAACGCACCCCGAAAAAGTCGATTTAACTTTTATCAAAGCATTTTTATATAAAAAACAAAGCCGTGCTTATTTTCATCAAACAATTAATCAGCAATTAGGGTTAGTCCCCGTACACCAAATGCCTATCAGTGCGCAAATATCAGGCAATTGCTCATGGGCAAACATCCAAGCGGCGATGCCGGTGGCTTTTATGCTACAAAATTTTGTTAATACGCCCAAAGACGCTGAACTACAAGCGCTCGATTTATATTATTTATACCTCGAATGGGACAAAGACCGCGCCCTTTATGAGTGCGTTGAGCGCTTTTATCACGCCACACCCAAACGCAAAGCCAGCATTGCCTCAATGTTGGCAGCAGTGTTATTTCAAGCCTGCGACCATACCAAGCCCGCTCATTTAAAACGCGCTGAGCAAATACTTGCTGTGTTAACTGAACCTGATTATCGCTATATTTTAAGAACTTATCTAATCACTTATTGTCAAAAAAAGTTAACGCGCAAGGGGCAGAATTTGCTAAAAATTTTAGATGATTGCGGTGTTGATGCCTATCATTTAGCACAGTCCTAAAAATATTTTTGCGACTTAGAACTAATAATTGATTCAATGGCCAGGCTGTAGCAAAAAAGATGCGCCAAAGATAAATAAACTCTAAATATTATAAAAGTTTGTATAAATAATTTACATTTAAACTTTTTTGTTTTATTCTGTTAGCAATATCACGAACTGATACGAATAATTTATGCCATCACATGAGCAATCAAGCCAAAACGCTCCCATTAATCTGCAGAAAGATACGCCACGCTTAGAAGAAACGTTATTAGGTTCAGAGAACCCAACGCCAATTTCTAAAAATAACGCTCAAACCCCTAATTTTTTTACCAATAAAACGCAACAGCCCCAAGGACTTAGTGCTAAATGTAGGGCAGCTATCTGGTTTGGTGGTGTAGGTTTGGTTGGTGCAGCATTGCTCGCTGAGCCTGTAGCGTGGGGTATAGGCATTATACTATTTGGCTTATCACCTACCGTGTTTGTAACGGTATTGGCAATTTATGCGGCAATAGTGGCGACATCTCTGGTGTTGGGTGCGGCATTTGGTACTGCTGCCTATCTAGAGGCTAAAAAAACCCAAGATGATTCAGTCGTGGCGACTCCCCAGCTTATGTAGCATAAAAATTCAGACAGTACAATTTGGATTAAAAAAGGCCTTTATAAAGGCCTTTTTTAATCACTCTTGAGCAGATGTTTGCTGAGGGGTTGCTTCTTTTTTCGGTGGATTTGTCTCAGCTTTGGGTGCGGTTTTAGCGGCGTTCGCCGATTTGGTATTTTGCGCACGCTTTTTGGGTTGATTGGTATTGCTTGAGGTTGGTGGCGTATTTGAGCGATTGGCTGAGTTATTTTGATTAGCAGGCGCGCGACGTCGTCGTTGTTGCGGCTGGTTGGGTCGCCTATCTTGGCGAGGTTTGTTAGGTTTAACTTGGTTATGATTTTGAGTCACAGGCTTAACCACATGAACGGTATGCTCAACGCTTTCAGGTGATTCAGGGGTGCCAAACAAGGCGTGCCATAAACGCTTCATGATGCCAATTTCATGTCTTTTAGTGGCTGGTTGTTGTAAGAGCGATTTAACCGCGGGTTCACTTTGTTTATCAACAGCAGATGGGCTGCGTGATAAAGCCACAGTGGGTTCTTGGATCAGCGTATAGCTTGGTTTTTTGTGTTTACCAATATTATCTTCTTTTAAGCGCGTTAGGGTATATTGTGGTGCTTGAATATAAGGGTTGGCGATAATAAGGACTTGTATGTGATGGCGCTTTTCAATATTTAAGATAAAATCACGTTTTTCATTGATGATAAAAGTCGCTAATTCTACGGGTAATTGCACATGTACCTCAGCGGTTTTATCTTTGATGGCTTCTTCTTCGATAAGGCGCACAATAGACAAAACATGTGACTGAATATTACGCACTGTACCGCGCCCCTCACAACGTGGGCAGACATCTTGTGCAGTTTCACCAAGCGATAATCGTAGGCGTTGGCGTGACATTTCTAATAAACCAAACCGTGAAATACGCCCAACCTGAATGCGCGCTCTATCAGCTTTTAAAGCCTCTTTTAGACGATTTTCAACTTCTCGTTGATTTTTTGAGGCACCCATGTCGATAAAATCAATGACCACCAACCCACCTAAATCACGTAACCGCAATTGTCGGGCAATTTCATCCGCGGCTTCTAAGTTGGTATTAAGTGCGGTGGTTTCAATATCCGCACCACTTGTGGCTTTGGCGGAGTTAATATCAATAGATACCAACGCTTCGGTACGGTCAATGACCAGTGCGCCGCCTGAGGGTAATAAGACTTGCCGTTGATAAGCAGTTTCTATTTGGCTTTCAATTTGATAAAACGTAAACAATGGCACAGCACTGTTATAAAGCTTAAGGTTAGGTAAAAAATCAGGCTTAACCTGCTCGATGTATTGCTTGGCCTTGATGTAGGAGATTTGATCATCGATGATGATTTCAGCAATCGATTTGCGCAAATTATCGCGAATCGAGCGAATAATCACATCACCTTCTTGATGAATTAAGCAGGGCGCTAATTGACGTTGATAGGCTTGCTGAATGGCCTGCCATTGATTACACAGCATATCTAAATCAGCTTGTAATTCTTCTTGACCTTTACCAACACCTGCGGTGCGAATGATAAGGCCCATACCTTCTGGTAATTCAAGCGCGTTTAGGGTGGCTTTTAACTCATCACGATCATCGCCTTCAATACGGCGTGAAATGCCGCCTGAGTTAGGATTATTAGGCATTAAAACCAGATAGCAGCCCGCAAGCGTGATATAGGTCGTTAAAGCTGCACCCTTGCTGCCGCGTTCTTCCTTATCAACTTGAATGAGTAGTTCTTGACCTTCACGAATTAAAGCATTGAGTGGCAGCTTGGTGTCATTACCCTCGTCAGCAGGAGTTTTTAGATAATTAGCTGCAATTTCTTTGAAAGGTAAAAAACCTTGACGCTTGGCACCATAATTAACAAATACTGCATCAAGGCTTGGTTCAATCCTTGTGACCGTAGCTTTATAAATGTTGCCCTTTTTTTTAACATCGAATAACGGGCAGTCGATGTCTAAATCGTAGAGATGATTATTTTTAACCAATGCGACCCTAATTTCTTCTGACTGAGTTGCATTGATTAGCATTTTTTCTAATTTTGTCATTACAAACCTCGATAAAGGCCTTGCAATGGCTAATGGATAAGATATGTCTAATATCACTTAAGGCAGACCAAACGCAAATAACCCATAACTATAATGGTGCATACAATTGGATTGATTTGACGCTCTTATGGTTGAAAGTCGCGATGAATCCAGTATGTCTGATATGCGCAGGTATCTGGTATATTCGTTTATGTTTAAAAGGTCGGTGTTTAAGCCTGACCTAGCAATCAATTTCAGTTACGTGGGTGATGATATTAGATTAGCTCCTTATGTCGTTAACCTAAGGCAAGCGCGTTTAAAAATCGATGCATTCATCGATAAAAATTTTTTTCATATGACACATGGTCTTTTTATTGCGTAAAATTTTGTATAATAGATATTTTACCGTCAAACATTCTAGCAAAAAAATATTACAACGCAAATAGGTTTTTATAAATGAGTCAAGTAAGTTATATCACCATTGCCCCTAATGATGAAGGTCAGCGTTTGGATAATTATTTAATCCGTACGTTAAAAGGGGTACCCAAAAGCCATTTTTATCGCATTATTCGCCAAGGTGAGGTGAGAATTAACAAAAAAAGGGCAAAACCTTCCACCAAATTACATGCCCATGATGTGCTACGCGTGCCACCCATTCGAGTATCCGCTGACAAGCATATCCATGTAAGCCAATCGACCATCACTTTGTTAAAACAAAGCATCATTGCTGAAAATGAGTATTTTATGGTACTTAATAAACCCGCTGGTATGGCCGTTCATGGCGGCAGTGGTTTGTCATTAGGTGTGATTGAGGCGCTAAGGCAGTGGCGTACAGAGTTATCCTATCTTGAATTAGTTCATCGTTTGGATAAAGAGACATCAGGATGTTTGCTCATTGCGAAAAAAAGACGCGTTTTAAAAGAGCTACAACGTCAATTCGCCGAGCGTTTGGTTAAAAAAACGTACTGGGCTTTGGTGCATCACACCTGGCTTGAATCTAAACAGGTGACGGTTGATAAGCCACTTTATAAAAATACGTTAAGCTCAGGTGAGCGCATGGTTGTTGTAAGCGAGCAGGGTAAAGCATCCCTGACCCGTATCCATTTACTGGAAAATTTTGAGTATTATGCGCTGCTAAGTGTTCTACCACAAACAGGAAGAACCCATCAAATACGCGTACATTGTGCCTATCTTAAGCATCCTATTGTTGGGGATTTAAAATACATACAAGCTGAGGCCTTAAAGCAAGATGAACTTAATAAAGCAAGACTTCATTTGCATGCATACTCAATTCAATTTAATCTAGATAACAACATGTATAAATACGACGCCAATCTAGATAAAGCGTTTGCCGGTACACTTAATCGGCTGCGTCTTGGGAGCAACAGCACATCATGAGCAAACCATATCGTTTAGTGGTATTTGATTGGGAAGGCACGTTAAGTGATACATTAGGTCAAACCTTTTATTATGTGGCCAAAGAAGCGCGTAGACTTAATTTTGGTGAACTAGATGAAGATTTGGCCAGAAAATTGGTCGATTTAGGTCTAAATCATGCACTACAACGATTGTTTCCGCATTTAACGCTTAAAGAACATGAAATATTGCTACAAGCGGTACAAAATCATCACTTACAGCGTTTAACTCAAATACACTTATTACCCGGGGCCAAAGAATTTGTTGAGCAATTAGACAAGCATGGCTTTATGCTGGCCATTGCGACTAATAAAGGTCAACAAGGTTTAACCCGAGCGTTGGTTGCTTCAAACTTGCAACCATTTTTTAAAATAACGCGCACAGCGAGCCAATGCACAGCCAAACCGGCCACGCAAATGCTTGAAGAAATTATTGAACAAGCAGGGGTTTTACCCGAGGAAACTCTGATGATAGGTGATTCGGTGACCGACATTGAAATGGCCAAAGGATGCCATGTTGATGCCATAGGCGTAAGTTTTTATCACCAGCATATAACAGCACTACTTGCCGCTGGTGCCATGGGGGTATTTTTTAATTATCCTGAGCTTGCTGAGTCACTCAACTTATTTCAACGCAAGGATTAAGCGGTGAATCCACTTCGAAGCCTGCCAAATGTACTAACGCTTATGCGTATTGCTTTGATTCCTATTTTTATCGTTTTATTTTATTTACCGTTTAAAGGCGCTCATTTAGCGGCTGCTACGGTTTTTGCTCTGGCAAGTTTTACCGATTGGTTAGATGGTTATTTGGCACGCAAAATGCAATTAACCTCAACTTTCGGCGCTTTTTTAGATCCTGTGGCGGATAAATTATTGGTTGCTTGTGCTTTGTTGTTGCTGGTAGGCGCCAAGGATATTGATTACATCACATTGCCGGCAATGGTTATTGTGGGGCGCGAAATTGTAATTTCATCGCTTCGAGAATGGATGGCGGTAATTGGTAGTCGTACCAGTGTAGCTGTTAACTTTGTGGGCAAAATAAAAACCACTGCCCAAATGGCAGCCTTGCTCTTGTTAGTATTATGTGACCCTCATGATTCATGGGGTGGTATGATTGGTTTTGTGCTGCTTTATGTGTCAGCAATCTTAACGATTTGGTCGATGATTATTTATCTATCCATCGCCTGGCCGTTACTTGTGAAAAAAACTTGAAAATTTAGTTGACAGCCCGACGATTTACAGTAAAATTGCAGCTCATAAGACGCGGGAATAGCTCAGCTGGTAGAGCACAACCTTGCCAAGGTTGGGGTCGCGAGTTCGAATCTCGTTTCCCGCTCCAATTAGCGACTCAAAGTCGCTTTTTTTATGAATACAACAAGGCTGTGTGGCAGAGTGGTTATGCAGCGGCCTGCAAAGCCGTGTACGCCGGTTCGATTCCGGCCTCAGCCTCCACCAAGCCCAGGTGGCGAAACAGGTAGACGCAAGGGACTTAAAATCCCTCGGGAGTTAAATCCCGTGCCGGTTCGATTCCGGCCCTGGGCACCAATTAGACAATTCTCAACGATTCGTAATATTTCGCATATAACCGCGAAAACTTTGAGTAACGTTTTTTTCTCTTAGGCCAAATTTTTAAAGTTCAGTATTAGAAAGACCAAGATAAGACTCAATAATGTATCGATTCCTCGTCTTCAATTCATCATATCATCTCGAACCTGAGCGTCGCGCTAACACGTCATCTCGAACTCGAGCGTAGCGAGGGTGAGGGATCTCCTGTCGGGTAAGCCTCCCCTAAAATAAGACCGACTATAAGTAGAGTTTGCACGCAATTGCCATTCAAAAAGCCTTGCATGAGACTTTCTTTCAATCATTGATACGCCAACGGATGAAACTGTAGCGATACATTAAGTTTGATCATTACAAAGATGCTGATGATGCGAATTTAGTGCATTCAAACTACCTCAATTTTCATATTGAGGTAAGGTAATCGCATTTGAAACTGATTTTAATATAGTGAGTATTCTGCTTGAGCGTTCTTCGGCAATTTTCTTGGAAATTTCATCTTTTACAAGAAATGATTCGCTTATCCAAACACCAAATTCCTGATTAGCATCAACGCAGGAACGGAGTAGCTCATTATAACGAGTGAACGCCTGCATATATTGTCCATTGGCAGTTTTTAATTCTCCAGCTAGTATATATGCGCCAATGAATGCCAAATTATTACCTTGCCCAGATAACGGAGAAGGGCAATAACCTGCATCGCCAACAAGCGCTATTCGGCCTTTGGTCCAACTATTCATTTTTGTTTGCATAATAGCATCAAAATAAAAATCATCACTTTTTGGCATTCGATTTAAAATATTGTGTGTTTCCCAGCCAAAATCGCGAAAAGTATCACAGAGGAATTGTTTTTGCTCATGCTCATCACGAATATCTTTCAGAATATGCTGAGAGCGGAACATAAATCCAGCTCTGGCGATTTCAGGATGATTATCGCTATTAATGGATACCAATTTATGATTAGCTTCACATTCTAGCTCTATGTGATTCAAGCCAAGGTAATTTGGAATGGTAAATGTACTAAGATATGCACCAAGATGAATTAATTGATATTCATCTTTATCAAAAATCATGCGCCTTGTAGCAGAGTGAATGCCATCCGCAGCGATCACGATGTCATAATTTTCAACCTTGCCATCTTTGAAATTGACTATAACGTTATTAGCATTCTGTTGCATGCTAGTAATAGATTGATTGAAATAACAAGGTACATCAGCAATTGTTTTCATCAGGATCTCAACCAAATCACCACGGAGAATTTCGACTTCGTCATCTTGCCTGAACCCAAATTTCTCACCATGTTCTTCATGTAGCACATTGCCTGCCGCATCTACAAAACGACCGAATTCAATTTGTGTGCGCATATCACATATTTCATCATAGATACCCATTTCTCTAGCGATATGAGTTGCTATGCCACGCACATCCAGTGCTTGACCGCCTTTTCTAATAGCAGCAGATTTTTCAATTAATATAGGAGAAAAACCAAATTTTTTTAACCAAAAACAAATTGCCGGACCAGCTATACCAGCGCCAATGACGAGGATTTTAATATTTTTAGACATTGATAATGACCTTAATAGATTTAATTTTTTAAGTTTATTCACAAATTTAGACCATTTCTAAATACCTAAATAAAAAAATTTATGGAAAAAGAGATGGTAATCCCCCCATTTTTAACTGAGGTCAAAAGTAGAGGTTTAGGCGACTAGGGCCAGTTTTTGCTTTGGAGGAATACCTCCAATTGTAGTATTCGGTCGTTCATTGTTATACATCCAGAGCCATTGTGTCGCATGTAGTTGTACTTCAGCAATACTTTCAAATAAATATTGGCTTAACCAGTCATACCTAACAGTGCGGTTATAGCGTTCAACATAGGCATGTTGCTGTGGATTACCTGGCTGGATAAAAACCAACTGTATCTGATTTTTATCAGCCCAATCTTCCAATAGTTTGCTGATATATTCAGGGCCATTGTCACAACGTATCTGTTTTGGCTTTCCACGCCACTCAATGATTTGATTCAGAGCCCGAATAACCCGCTCTGCCGGTAAAGACAAATCCACTTCAATGGCAAGACCTTCTCGGTTGAAATCATCAAGCACATTGAACAGTCGGTAGCTACGTTGGCCGCAATTATTTTTTGGGGGGATTACCATCTTACCTAAGGGCGTTGTTCAAAATCTTGGCGTCTCCATTCCAATTTTATATAGCTGGATACCTGCCTCTGAGCTAGAAATATAAATTTTTAGTTCTTCTATTGAAATTCCATTTTTTGTAGGTTGTTCCGCAAGACCTCTGAACGTCTTACCTATAAAATATTGACAATAGTGTGTTAAAAATAGACAATATTGATACGATTTAATTTGTTTAAAAAAAATGCTTTGATTTTATTGTCTCGTTATTCAATCATCAACATGACCATAACATCACCGCTATTGTAGGAGTGATAACTTTGCCTTATCTTGAGCTAGATGAACACGCGCGCCAAGCCCATCCGCAGATTGGTTTGATTTCTGAGGATTTTTATTATGAGTATTTTCGTTCAACTGGAGTTTCGACTGAATTTGTTGAGTTACTGGCCACTCCAACGCCTCAAGAAGCGGCAAGCTTATTGGATAACCTTATTGCAGATGAAGAAATTAAAAAAGAGCAACTTTTAATCTGTTTATTAACACATGCTAAACAGCATGCTTACAACCTCCAGTTGTTACAAACTTGTTTAGAAAAAATTGCGCTACCTCTTGAGGTCAGTTTTCCATTGATTTGTCACTTTGGTTTCACTAACCTACTTAAATTTTTGAGTGTCTCACTTGCGCCTGAAAGATTAACGGCTTTGTTAGCGCATGGTGATTTTTTTGCTTTTCGAAATGCTTGTGCAAACGGTCATTTAGAAATCGTCGAATGGCTATGGCAGCGGTGCCCGGAAGATAAGCATCAAGCGATGGTAGCGGCGAGTTTTTTTAGGGCTTTTGTATGGGCTGGTAAAAACGGTCATCTAGAAGTCGTCGAATGGCTATGGCAGCACTGTCTGGAAAGTAAGCGCCAAAAGATGGTGGTGGCGTATAATTTTGGGGCTTTTCGAAATGCTTGTGCAAACGGTCATTTAGAAATCGTCGAATGGCTATGGCAGCGGTGTCGGGAAGATAGACGTCAAACTATGTTGACGGCGAATGATGGGGTGGTGTTTGCTTTTGCGGCTTTTCGATGGGCTTGTAAAAATGGTCGTTTAGAAGTCGTCAAATGGCTATGGCGGGAATGCTCGAAAGATGGCCGTCAAGAGATGGTGGCATCGAATGATTTTAGGGCTTTTCAATTGGCTTGTGGAGGCGGGCATCTAACAAGTCGTCGAATGGCTATGGCAGAAGTGCCCGGAAGATGAGCATCAAGCGATGCTGGCGGCGAATGCTTTTGCGGCTTTTCGATGGGCTTGTGAAGGCGGACATCTAAAAGTCGTCGAATGGCTATGGCAGCACTGTCTGGAAAGTAAGCGTCAAAAGATGGTGGCGGAGTATAATTTTGTGGCTTTTCGAAGGGCTTGTGAAAAAGGTCAACTCGCAATCGTCGAATGGCTATGGCAGCGGTGTCGGGAAGATACGCGGGAAGCGATGGTGGCGACGCATGATTTTGAAGCTTTTCAACAGGCTTGCTATTATGACCATTTAGCTACTGTAGTATGGCTATTAACGAACTCACCAGCATGTCTTACTTATGCCGAAATGGATGACGAGGCGTATTATGATGAATTTGCCACTCTTTTAAATGATACCATCGAGCAGTTACGCGCACGTTGTGTGGGCAGCGTACAAGACCCGAGCACTTTGAGCTTGAGTGAGATTGAGCGTGATAGGTGCTTTTATTTAGTGCGTTATTTGATTCGTCGCTTTTTTTGGAGAGGTCAAAATTATTGGCCAGGACAAGATCATTTTGATTTTTTATTAAATATTCCGGCGCTGAGAGATGTGGTGCATCGCAGTCCTAACCCCCAAGAAGCCCCTAACGAGTTGTTACGGCTAGCCTTTGATTTTGAGCATGAAGCGGCGGCTTTGCGTTTGCTCGCCATACCCAATGTGCGCCAAGCAGCGATGCGCGACTATTATTATTTAGACTATCAGACGCAGAGGGGTGCTAATTTAGCCGCGGTATTGCGTGACCGCAAGTCATCGCTGCGCGCGCTGGCGCCTCATGTACATGGCCAATATGAGAAGCTGGCAACGCATTATGAAGCGCGTATTGCGCAGGCAGGTGGGGCGCATAAGATACTAGACGCGATGCGCACGGAACTTGCTGAGCGCTATACTGCAAATCCTGCAGCTTATAATGATGATGCAGGGCAGCGTCATTGTTTACCCCTGACCTGGAATAAGTTTAGAACGCTAGATTTAAAAGCATCAGCCCAAGCATTGGCTTTACAAGCCTATTATGAGCATGCACTACACACCACCTGGCGCTACTTTCAACAGCCCAATCCCTGGCAAGATAAACACGCTGATTATACTCGCAATGGTGGCGCTGATTATCGCGGGTATGAACCCATACTCGCGGTGTTGTGGTGTGCGGCGACCGACGCCACTGATGGTCCTGTCGCACATCAAGCGTTAGACACGCGTATCAACCATTTTATTACCACAATGGCCATGATAGCGCGCGCACATAACTGGCACGGTGAGCAACAACAAGCCGATGGGAAAATATACGAGTGTGATGATAAAAAAGCCGATAGACCAAGCTGTGATCCGGGGGTTCATCGCCGCTTAGGACAAATGGTCGAGCTCTTATTTGATGCCGATGCCGAGATAAAAACTTTCACGCAGCTTAACCAAACTTTATGCGACCGCTTACGCGCCCACTTTGAGCAAAAGCTCAAGCAAAACCCTAAAATTTTAAGGCCGTTAAAAACACTCTATGACCGTATTGTAAATGAGGGCGCCCATTTAACTGAGCAAGATTTAGCGCTCTTAGGTGCGCTTAATTTGACTGATGACGAAATAGAGCAGCAAGTTGCGACCGTGGTCAAGCGCTATGTTGATACTTTCAATCGTGTGACTTTGCAAATTTATGTCAAAGATTATTTCTCGGTTCGGGCGAATCCTGAGCCAAATTTGGATGCCAGTGCTTATCAATCGCATTTCTTATGGTTGCGTCATAGCAGTTCAGCGCATACTTGGGAAACGATGGATGCTTTACTCGCAACAACTTCATGGTCACCAACATCACTATTATGGACTGCGAGCATTGTGGCGGTGGAAGCGCTTGGTTTGACGTTGATAGCAGCAGGTGCCTTGGCACTGGCGGTGAGTTTTGGCGCGGCACTCACGCTACCGGCGATAATAACGGCTCTGCCATTATTGCCTCTAGGCCTCGCGGCAATAGGGATTGGTGCAGCTTACATGGCTTTACCGCTAGGTATTATGGTGGCCAGTAAAGCGAAAGATGCCTTTTTTACGGCCAAAGCTGATTCACCAGTAACTGAAACAACAGGGTTGCTTAGTCGACAAAAGTTTAGTGTGTAGGTGTTTAAACTTTAGGTCACAGTTGCTCATTTGAAAAATGGGTTACTGGCCTTAGGGAAGCATTGGGAACAGCCAACTCACTTAAGGAAATGAATTATTAATTAATAGTTACTAATATAAACAAACATTTAAACCAATTTTACTTTTTTTGACGATTTATTGAGGTTGATGTGTAATAAAGCAACTTTATAGCTTTTTCTTTTCTTTGTTTAAATAGTAAAAATTTTTTAGCTGAGTGAATGACCTAAATTGCCCACCCCAATTAATCCCACCACGCCAAAACCCTAATAAAATAGCCCGCGCGCCGATTAGTAGATTGATGCATGCTGCTAAAGGATATAATAAAGCATACCAAGGAGAAACATTAAGTTGTTGGTAGATGGCTATTAACATACTTAGTATCAAGATAATGGTCATACTACTGCAGCCAACTAGTACTGTATGAGAAGACCCCAAGAGTATGAAGGGCAAGAAAAATAGACTGCTATACGCCAATAACACTAAGCAACATTTGACGATGCTATAGTCAAAAAAAGCAAAAATATTTTTTTCTAGCCCCCTAGCAAGAGCTTTAAGGCTGCCATACCACTCTAGTTGTAATAAGTGTTGCGGATTAGCAAAGCCTTGACGAATTTTTTGCTTTTTTAGCAGTCGCGCAAGACCCATATCATCAACAGGATTAAGGGCTAAATGCTGCATAAAGCCAATTTCTGTTAATGCTCTTTTGGTAACACAGTTAAAGGCGCCAATTCCCAACGCATGAGGTGTGTTTTCGTTGCCTACCCGCCATGGCCTCATGGCCAACAGCATGACAAAAAGTTGAAAAGGCATATACCAACGCATAAAAAAATGCTGCAGCAGCAAATAGGGTGGCAGAGTTAAATGTTCTAACTGATGCTCTAGCATATAAGCGATGGCTTGCTGCAGTAATTGGGGCGCAAATATAACATCCGCATCGGTAAAAATAATAAAATCACCTATTGCGTGCTCTAATCCTTTTTGTAACGCATGTGTTTTACCGAGCCAATGCGCGGGCAGCTGCGTTATGGTTAATACGCGCAGGCACTTAAAACGACGCTGTAGTCGAGCTAAAATAAGGGCGCTATCGTCAGTGGAGCGATCATTGACCGCTATAATCTCGAAATGAGGATAAGCCGATTGACACAACGAAGTCATCGCCTGCTCTAAATGTTTTTCTTCGTTATGAATAGGCACGATGATTGAAATAGTAGGATAGGATGGCAGTGTGTGATTGCTTGTAGCTAACTGCACCGTATGGCAGTGTAATGTCCACATCTTAAACAAAAAGTAGAGGCTGGTGAGGGCTGTGGCCACACTTATACCTTGTATAAAAAACAGTAAGATCACAATGACTCACCCTTTGATTAACATGAATCGCTATGGTTAAGTCTACAAAAAAATCCCAGCAAGTACGCTTTTTTTAAAAATACACGGCCATAACCTGTGAAAAATACCATACATATCTATATTTAGGGATACTATGGAAGAACTGACAAAAAGGAGGATTAAATTACATCTAAAATTATATTTATTTACTTCAGATACACAAATGCTTCCAACTTAAATATCTATAAAAGCTTATAATTTTAACATATTGATTTATATTTAATTGTAATTTGACGTGGTTAACTTTATGATATGCGTAAAAATCAAACTAAATAGCAATATTTTATTTTA
>PKDH01000054.1 GCA_002863045.1 Legionella sp. | reverse complement strand
ACCAACAAAGGGTGCTAAGGCTTTTATCTGGGGAAAATTTTGTAACTTTTGTTGCAAGTCTTGCCAATGCGCAAGTTTACCTGTAGGACTTGTTATGGTAACTTCTGGCGCCATTCCAAAAAACCGACGATGAATTTGCTCATCAAAACCATTCATAATCGATAACACAGTGACCAGTACCATGACGCCCAAACCAATCCCAAGCATTGAGCTTAGTGATATAAAGGATACAAAAAAATTTTTTCGACGCGTTTTGGTGTAGCACAAGCCGATATAAAGCGCCAAGGGTTTAAACATACATAATGTCCTAGATTGATTGCTTTAAGTTTTATTAAAAACAAAACTATAGTTATAGCATATCGTTTACTTAAAACGTAACGATGATTAAAAATAACCATGATATCCATTCAATAAAGGATTAAACATGCCAATTTATGAAAGACGGCAGCATTTTCGCATCGATGATACACTTTACTTTAATTATAAAATTTTAAAAAACCATACCGATACATCAGACACACTCCATCAGGAATTACTTGGTACAACAGGGCAATTTTATCAAGAAACTCTTAAACTATTTGAATCACTCAATCAGCAATTAACAAAATTAAATCAAAATATCAATTCAAAAATGCCTGAAATAAGTCAATGCTTACATATCATGAATACCAAGCTTGATTATCTAACCAAATATTTATTGTTTGATAAGCCCATTCATCTTGAAACTGTCAATATTAGTTTAGGCGGCATGGCCTTTAAAACCACACAAAAAATTAAAAAAGATGCTGCAGTTAAAATAGTGCTTTATACCAAACCAGATTTAATCCCTATCCTTATTGATGCGTGCGTGGTTTATAGTCGGCCTTTACATCAACATCTTTTTCAAACTGCTGTACAATTTAAATATTTATCATCTATTCATGAGCAACTTTTATCACGTCATATCATGTTGGCTGAGACCAATACCAATGAATAAGCATTGATAGCCTTCTTAGAATCCCGCATAATATCAAGCTTTTCATATTTTTAAACACATCCATCATGACCCAATCTATTTTTTGCGTAAAACTCCAAACCAAAGCCCCAAGTTTAGAAGCCCCTCCTTTTCCAGGTGAATTAGGCCAACAAATTTTTAACTCAATTTCAAAAAAAGCTTGGGAGCAATGGCTCAATCAACAAACCATGCTTATTAATGAATATCGCTTAAGCTTGACAGATCCCGAAGCGCGCAAATTTTTATTTGAAGAAATGCGCAAATTTCTCTTTAACGAGGCCTAGCAATTTTAGAGTAAAATCAAGTATTTTTTATGTAACTTTAAAAAATAAAATTTTATAAAAATATACTTGACTATTAGATAAGAACAGCGTTTAATAGCACCTGTTTTACGGCGGCTAGATAGCTCAGTTGGTAGAGCAAAGGACTGAAAATCCTTGTGTCCCTGGTTCGATTCCAGGTCTAGCCACCATTTAATACTCCCAGTTTATCGTTTATACCCTCCCTTATTCTTGTTACGCGTTTATCCTACCTTTTTATTTTAACTATTCATTGGAAATACCCGTGCCTAAATCAATGTCTGCTATAGTATCAAGTAGTTTTTTCCGTTCATCTACAATCAATCCTCTTTCTACTCAGCGATTGTTTAAAATACTTTCGCGTAAAATTGAAGAAAATGATATTTATGGTGCAATTTCAGAAGGGGCACGTCTTAACGTTAAACAAAAACAGGGACATTTTGCCGGTAACTACCCTATCCATATCGCCGCTCACAATGTTGAACATTTTGCTCAACCCATCCAAGATATTTTACGCTCATATGATAATGCCACTGAAAGAAATGCCTGTATCTTCCTAAAAAATAACCAAAACCAAACCGCACTTGATATTCTTATATTGCATGATCATGAAGATAAAGCCATTACAAGCATTGTATGCCTGTTATCCTATCTCACTGCCGATGAACAAAAAACTCTGCTTAAATCTCTTTCTAAAACCGCAAAAAAACGTTTAACTCACGAGGAAGAGGCGGTGTTTGATGAGCAAGATATTTATAATCTAGCGACACTCAATTATTTTTTAAAGCTGCCAGCTTATATTGATACCACTCGGCAACGTCGTTTGGAAATCCAACAGGATTCTGAAGGGTATGATTCAGGCGATGAAGGCTTAGGCCAGCTACAGCAAATAGAACATAAAAAGTTTGTGGCTCGTTTCTCTTACCGTTCATTAGAAGATTGGGATGGTAGCAAAATCATGATTCCAACTTTAGAGTTAATTCCGTCTGATTGGCGCCTACAAACTTGCCTTATGAAAAAGCAGGGTGACCACGTAAGTGCTTATATCTTGCTATTAAGTAGTTTTGCTCATTGTCAGGGTGAAAATGTTAAAACATTACCGCAACGCATTCATGAATTAATCATGCGCGCACTTCCTGATGACCAAACTTTTTTCACTGATAAGAAAAATTGCTGTGATAATACATTCAAACAGCAGAGAATAACACGCAAAAAAACCGTTGCGGTGATGAAAGCACATAGTGATGAATCAGCTGATTTTATCGCTAATGTAGACATCAATATGAAAACGGCTGAAATGCAGACCATTGCGCAATATATTGAAGACGTTGCTGATGCTTTTATCTCGCGTTTAAATTGCCTCAAAGAAGGTGCTTTTGCCCAAGAAAGAAAAGCAAGCCTTTCAAAACCCTATCTTTCACAAACGTTTCGATATTTATTAAAAAATCATCCTATTTTACAAGATAAAAAACATGATTTATTTGTTGAAAAATTAATGGATACGGTTAAAAAAGTCATGTCAAAAACCACATCATCTAAACGTTCCAATAATCAATTGTTTAAAGAAATTCATCAACAAATGGCAGCCTTAAGCCTTGATTCTTCAGTCATTCCATCTGATTTTTTATCCCGCAACCAACGATTGCATCAAACCCATTTTCTAGCTTTTCTTAATGACAATTTTCCATGTAAAAAATATCATGAAGGTACCGTTATTAAAGCAATATCAACTCAATTAAAAGAATTGGCCACACAACAAAAAGAACGCTTAATCTCACTTAAAAACATTGGATATGAATGTTTTAAATTATTCGATTATCCGTATGTACCTGACCAGACGTTAAATGATGAATATGTATTATCTAGCGCCATTGCACGTCACTGGATTATATTACATGCGGCGTTTGAGCCTTTATCCCGTCTTTCTTATATTGAAAAAGAACAAATCTATGATACTTTTCTTGAAAAAATCTTGACTTTACAAGGTTGGTATCAACATCAAACAACGCTCAGTGAGCATGATGATAATCTAGAAAATCTCACACTAGCTACTCTAAAAGAAAAAGTATTGACCGTAGCCGAGCTAGATGAGACGTATCAGTTTTCTATGAAACCCAAGCCTGTGCAACAACATCACCAACCAACAAAACAAGCGTCTTTGAAACTATAAAAGTTTAGTAGCTCCCCACCACGTTCGGGTTCAGGATGACGGGATGGCGCGTTACGAAGTTCATTTTTGATTAGTTTTACGCTCTCGCCAGCGTTCAATTGCCACAAAAAATACTGGCACAACCAATAAACTTAAGCAAGTTGCGACCAACATGCCGCCTAATACGGTGGTGCCAATGGAGTGCCGACTAGCAGCACCTGCTCCTTTGGCTAACGCTAGCGGCAAAACACCCAAGATAAAGGCCAATGCCGTCATTAAAATAGGACGCAGCCTAAGCGTTGCCGCTTCAATGGCTGCGTCAATAATATTTTTGCCAGCTTCGTGTTTTTCTTTAGCAAATTCAACAATTAAAATGGCATTTTTAGCTGCTAAACCAATTAATAAAATCAAACCAATTTGCGCATAAACATCCAGTGCCAAAGAACGAATAAGCAAAGCTAAACCTGCTCCTAATAAAGCTAAAGGCACAGCCAGCAAAATCATAAAAGGCATAGCCCAGCTTTCATAAAGAGCAGCTAAAAATAAAAAGACAAAAACCAAACACAGCATAAAGATAAGAATGGCTAAATCACCTGCTTTAAGTTGCTGATAGGTAATGCCCGTCCATTCGTAATCAATGCCCTTGGGCAGCGTTTGGGCAGCCACTTTATTCACAGCTGCCAGCGCTTGTCCAGAACTATAACCTGGTGCCGGCCCACCGGTAATATTGGCGGAGGTATATAAGTTATAATGCGGTACATTATAAGGCCCATTAATAAGTTTGACTTTAACCAAGCTTGATAAGGGTACCATCTGATTGGTTTCACTTTTTACATAAAGCTTATCAATATCTGCTTGAGTGGCGCGTGAGCTGCCTTGTGCTTGAATCATTACTCGGTAAGTTTGGCCATATTTTGTGAAGTTATTAATATAATAAGACCCTAAATAAGTTTGTAATGTCGCCAGTAAATTGGTCATGGAAATATTCAAAGCTTTTACTTTGGTTCTATCAATATCCAAATAAAATTGGGGAACACTGGTGTTGAGGTTGGAAAAAACACCCTTGAGCTCAGGCTGCTTGGCACACGCTTGAACAAATTTATTGACAGCCTGAGTGAGTGCATCAATTCCTAAGTTGTCGCGGTCTTCTATTTCTAACTGAAAACCTGACACGGTGCCAAGTCCTGGAATAGCTGGTGCATTTAATGCCACCACAACCGCATCACTTATTTTTGAAAATTCTTTTTGAGTTTGCGCCATCAATGCCTCAACGCTCAAATTAGGTGCTTGGCGCTCAGACCATGGTTTTAAAATAACAAAAACCGCGGCTGAATCCGGCTCGTTAATCGCATCAATTAAATTAAAACCATTAATCATAATGGTATTCGCCACACCTTGGGTTTGCGCTAAAACACGTTGCACTTGATTAACGGTTTGTTCTGTACGATAAAGTGAAGAAGCACTCGGCCCTTTGACCATTACAATAAAATAGCCTTGATCTTCTGACGGAATAAATCCTGTAGGCAGCAGCATAAAAACCACACCTGTTAGTGCGATGAGCAACACAAAAATAGCTAACACTGTTTTTTTAAATTCAATACAGCGTGTGACCGTATGCTCATAACCATTTTGTAACTTTTGATAACCCTGCTCAAACCATTTAAAAAGTAAAAAGCGATTTTCAGTTTTAGGTTTCAGCAATAAACCACATAAAGCCGGTGTAAGGGTTAACGAGTTAATACCTGATAAACCTACTGAAAAAGCAATGGCCAACGCAAATTGATTATATAAGCTTCCTGTCATGCCCGGAATAAAGGCTACTGGTACAAATACAGCTAATAAAATAAGCGTTGTGGCAATAATAGGTCCTTGCACTTCTTGGGTAGCAAGCAGGGTTGCTTGCTTGATGTCGGTTATATTGTCTTCTAGTTTTTTTTCAACATTTTCAACCACCACAATGGCATCATCAACCACTAAACCAATCGCTAAAACTAAACCTAATAAGCTCAACGTATTAATAGAAAAACCAAACACACTAAATAGCGCAAAGGTACCAATTAACGATACTGGAATGGCAATGCAGGGAATGAGAGTGGTGCGCCAATTTTGTAAAAACAAAAACACGACCAAAAATACTAAGATAATGGCTTCAAATAACGTAATGACCACCTCTTTGATGGATTCTTTAACAAAATCGGTCGTGTCATAAGCGATGGTATAAGTCATGCCTTCTGGAAAATTTTTCTTAAGCTTTGCCATAATTTGTTTAACTTGAGCTGCTACTTGGACGGCATTTGAACCTGGTAGCTGATAAACACCTAAACTTGCTGTGGGTCGACCGCTAAATTTAGACGTGGTGGTGTAGGTTTCAGCGCCCATCTCAACACGGCCTAAATCTTTTATGCGTACAATTTGACCATTTTTATCAGCTCGCACAATAATATCAGCAAACTGCTCAACATCGCTTAGTTGCCCAAGTGTGGAAATTTGATATTGAAAAGGAATATTGTTAGGCACAGGCGGCTGACCAATAACACCCACTGCCGCTTGTTGATTTTGCTCTTGTACGGCGGCAATGACCTCTTGAGGGGCAATGTTCATGCTGGCAAGTTTGTTGGGGTCAAGCCAAATTCGAATGGAATATTGTAATAAGCCGAAGTTATTAACGTTTCCCACGCCAGGTACACGTTGTAAGGCTGGCGTGATTTGAATGTCAGCGTAGTTACTTAAAAAAGATTCATCTAAACTGTTATCTTTTGATAATAAATTAACCACCAACACCATGTCAGTCGATACTTTTTTAATGCTAACACCTGATTGAATCACCGCGGGTGGCAGAAGAGGCGTGGCTGTATTGGTATCATTTAAAACATCCACCGCCCCAATATCCACATCATAACCAACATCAAATGTAATGGTGATAATTGAGTTGCCGTTGTTGGTGCTTGCTGAGGACATATAAATCATGCCTTCGACACCATTGATGTTACGCTCAAGTGGGGTGGTCACCGTATCAGCAACTACCTGAGAACCTGCGCCGATGTATTGGGAGGTTACTTGTACTTCAGCTGGCACAATTGAGGGATACTGTGCAATTGGCAAAATTAGCAAACAAATGCCCCCAATAAGCACCATAAGCAAAGCGATGACCATGGCAAAAATAGGGCGATTAATAAAAAACTTAACCATATTTTTTTCTCGTCTATTGAGGGTTAGGTGCAGATTTAAGCGGAATGACCGTTTCTCCTGCACGAATTTTTTGTAAATTAGAGGTAATAATTTTATCGCCTACTTTTAAACCATCTGTCACAATATATTGACTATTTATTTGACCTTGAGTTTGAATTTCTTGTGATTTTACTTGATTATTTTTGTCTAGAAGATATACCGAACGGCGTCCCTGGGTTTCCATGATGGCAGGAGCTGGTATAAGCATGGCCGGCTTTTTCTGGGTTAGCAAAACCGCAATATTGACATAAACGCCGGGTAGTAGTTGAGTTTTTGAGTTATCGATGGTTGCACGCATAAAAATGGTTGAGGTAGCAGTTTCAGCTTGATTATTCACCAAATCCAATTGGCCTTTAAATACTGCAGTATTATCGGCAGGCAAAGTCACTTTCACCGCGAAAGGTTGTGCTGTTTGATATTGGCTAAACTCTGCATAATCACTAACACTTGGGCTAAATTGCACATACATAGGATTTAATTGCACCACATTAGCTAGCAAAGTATCTTCAGCCCCACCCACCAAATTGCCTACATCCACATATTTGTGACTGATAAGACCTGCTACAGGTGCATACATATAACAATAAGTTAAATTAATTTTGGCATCATCTAACTGTGCTTGAGCGATAGCTACCTGCGCTTTGGCTTGAGCAAATTGCGCGCTGACCTGATCAAAATTTGATTTGGATACATCGCCTTGCGCCACCAATTTTTTCAAACGCTCATATTGTACTTGTTGATATTGTTGATTGGCTTGCGCTTCGGCCAATTGACCCCGAGCAAGTGCTACCTTAGCTTCAAAAGGCCGTGGATCAATTACATACAATAACTGCTGCTGTTTAACAGGTTTGCCTTCGGTGAAATTTTTTTTAATTAAAAATCCTTTTACTCGAGCTTTAATATCAACACTTGCAATGGACTGGGTAATGCCAATGTATTCTTTGATAACAGGCACATGGGTGGCACTGACTATAAGCGTTTGCACATGAGGAGTGGGTGGCTTGGGTAATGATGATTTTTTGCATGCTGAACATAGCACAAGCATCGTTAGCAGCAACATTGCCAGCAAATATGGTTTAATTTCATCCATTAAAATCATTCTTTATCCTTATTAATATGCGCAAATGTGGCTATGCCCTGCCTCATTAACCTCAAGCTTAGCAGTAGCTTGAATGTCAAGCTAGTGTATTATTGTAAAACCTTAATCACAAACAGGTTTTAAAGTCAAAGCTGATTCAGGCACCAAGCTTTGTAATAAAATTAATAACTCATCATCTTGATGTTTGATGCAAGCTTTTTCAAGTAAACACATGGTTTGCCAAAGCGCGAGCCAATCTAAGCCGCGATAATGCGCTTTAAATAATTTTTCACAATCTGTTTTAGTCAATTTTTCCGCCTGATGGAATAATTCTTCAAAAAGTTTTTCACCCGCACGCAGGCCGGTATACTCGATGGCAATATCTTTATCAGGCACTTTGCCAGCCAAGCGGATAATCTGTTCAGCTAGATAACGTATTTTAACTGGCTCGCCCATATCCAAAACATAAATCTCACCACCTTGACCACAAGACATCGCTTGTAAAATTAATTGACAAGCCTCAGGAATGGTCATGAAATAACGCTCAATGTCGGGATGCGTGACGGTTAAAGGCCCCCCTTGCTGTAATTGTTGTTTAAATAGTGGCACCACACTGCCAGCTGACCCTAACACGTTGCCAAAACGTACCGTGATAAATTCAGTTTTAACGCGTGTATTTAAATTTTGACAGTAAATTTCAGCAACTCTTTTGGTCGTACCCATGATATTTGTTGGATTAACAGCCTTATCTGTGGAGATAAGCACAAATTTTTGTACATCCATTTGAGCCGCGGCATCGGCCATAATCTGCGTGCCAAGGACATTGTTTTTAACCGCCGCTCTTATATGGCACTCAAGCATTGGCACATGTTTAAACGCTGCTGCATGAAAAATAAGATGTGGCTTAAAGCGCTTAAAGTGAGCCCTAACCGCTACTTTGTCGGTAATTGAAATAAGCGCCATATCTATTAATAGATGCTTAAAATTTCGTGATAGTTCTTGAGCGATTGAATATAAATTAAATTCACAATTATCAAGAATTAATAATTGACTAGGCCGAAGGGCGGCAATTTGACGACAAAGCTCAGCGCCAATTGAGCCACCTGCACCAGTTACAAGCACCCTTTTGGCGCGGATATGGGTGCTAATTTCATGCCAATCTAATTTAATTGGCTCACGCCCTAACAAGTCTTCGAGCTTAACTTCACGCAAGGCGTGCACTTGCACCAAGCCTTGAGCCAAGGCATCTAAACTGGGCAAGGTACGAAAGGGAATGTGGCTTAGCTCGCACAAACTTACAATACGACGCATATCTTTTGAGCGGGCTGAGGGAATGGCAATAAAGATAAGCTCAATTTGCAAAGATGCCACAATTTTAGGTAAATCGTCAGTAGCCCCTAACACACTCACACCGTGAATTTCTGTACCAAATTTACTTGGTTTATCATCAAGAAAGCCTAAAGGCTGGTAATCTCGACCGCGTTTTAAATCACGAAGTAGACTTTCGCCTGCGCACCCTGCACCAATAATTAAAATTTTTTGACCCTTGGTTTTTTTAAAACCAAATACAGTCGTATCACGATACATACGCATTAAAAAACGCGCACCACCTAGTAACATTAAAACGATTAATATATACAGCGGTAAAATAGAGCGTGGTATAAAGCGCAGCAAAGAACTTAAATATAATATCGGTAAAGCCAGTGCGATGGCCCAAAAAACGGCTTTAACGATGCGCTCAATATCTTTCATAGATGAAAATTGCCAAAGCCCTCGGTAAACTTTACAGCGATAATATGCCCCTATTTGGCATACTAAAATAATGCTTAAGCTTACCCATGAGGTGGTCTGTAGAAAGATAGCTGGCTGCCAGCTAAGGTTATAGCGTAACCAATAAGACAAAAACCACGCTATAGGGATGGCGCAAATATCATAAGCAATGACTGGCGATTTTTTATATAGCTTTCGTAGGCTCTCACCGAAACTTTGCATGATAAACTCGTTTTAAAAGCGCAAGAGCGCTAAGGGGTTAATTGAATGAATTATCTTACCTAATTTCCATTCAAAGCGGTATAAATCTCATAACGGTAATAATTTGGTTTATTGGCTGATTTAAATTGCTGCGTTAATTCATAACCATGCGCTGTTAATTTATTTTTTAAACAAGCATCTGCTGGGGCAAAATGCACCTTACCGGCTGTGATACTTGCGGTTAAAATCACAAACTTTGGCTTATCTAATAAAATATGAGTACAAAAATTTTTAAACATATGTTGATAGCGGTTCATGGCCATGGCTTGATTATTCAAGCAATAAGAATCAATAAAACGTAGATCGGGTAATAAATAGGGCACCAAACCACTATCGCCTAATACCACCTGCTGATGTTTTGTGGTGTTTTTTTTAAGCCAATTGGCGAGTCTTACCCGCAACAACTCGCCTGCAATTGGCTGCTCGGTAAATTTATGCAGCTGTGCAAGACTTAGGCTTGGAATCAGGCTAATTTCAAGCAAAATAAATAAACCAAACGCAAACAGACGTTTTGTATAGAGTGTCGCTTGAAATATTTCTTGCCAACTTTTTACTGATAATACTAACACCAGGCCAAAAACAGGTAAAAACAACCGATTATAAAAAGCGACAACAGGGTCAGCATTACTTAAAATGATCAAATAAAGCAGGTTAGGTGCGATTAAATAATACTTTTTTTTATCATTTGCCAATAATCCATACGCTAAAGCCAACACACCAAACAAGCTGCATAATTGAATATAATGCTTATCGAGCAATAAAAAAGCATCAGCCAAACCCTTACAATAAATAGGATTGGGTAACAAATGACCAAAGTAGACGTAGCGCCACACAAAATAAGGCATATAAAGCAGCAAAAATAATCCCAGGCTATGGTTTGCAGCCTGCTTATAAGAAGCATCCTCAAAAAGCGTTAACAAGCGCGCAACGCCCCAAAAAAGCAACATCAATAAAGGTGCCTCAGGGCGGGTTAAACTTGCCAGCGTCATCCATATGGCACTTATATAAGCGTATTGCAGCGACGCACAACGACGCTCTAAAGGGTAAAAATTATAACCTTGTGCTTTTAACCAATAGATTAAACCGGCTATAACCAAAATTTGATAAAAGGCAGTTTCAAGACCACTGATAGCCCATATAATTTGACCTTTATAAAGTAATAACCCTAAAGCTGGTAGTAACGCAAAAAGCCTGTCACACCAAAAACGGCTTAACCAATAGATGGCAACTGGCAGTATAGTTAAACTTAACCAGCCTAATGCTTTTAGGCACCCTACCGGATTAAAACCGAACTTTAAAAAAAGGGCTGCCAACGCTACAAAGCTAAAATTTGAATAGCCTTCTACGCGATAAGCTGGATAATTCCATACAAGCCCCATGCCTGTTGCCCAGTGCTTGGCATAGCGCAATGAAATATACATATCATCAATAGTAAAAGGCCATACCTGTAACGGTTGTAATATCACCAGATAAACAAACACACATATTAGCAAAACGATACTCAAAAAGTAGCGCATCTTCATGAATAGATAGCCCGCAAAGTTAACGCCAAAAATATGCATAAATTCAGTTGTGAGATTTTATCCTGAACGATAAGAATGGTGGGTTCATGCGTGGTAATGGTTTGCAAAGTCAGGTAATAAAAGCGTCCCAAACCAAACAAAGCAAATGGTAGCGTTAATTTAAACCAACCTGATAAAGAATGCACACAACAAACATACGCCATATAGGCGCAAAAGGTTAATAATCCCGTGCTAATTAAAGCAATATTTAATGAGTATTGTGAGTAGTATTGCAAGACTTTACGCGTGTTAGGCGCTAGATTTAAATTTTTCTCCAACCGTCTTTTACTAAACGCAATGAATAAGCTAATCAACATGCTTGTAAGCATTAACCAGCGTGATATGGGTAAACCAATACCAATGGTGCCGGCTAAAACTCGCAGCATAAACCCGATGGCAATACATGATACATCGAGCAATACCACATTTTTAAAACAGTGATTGTAAGCCAAATTAAGCCCTAGATAAGCAAGTACAATAAGAAAAAAAATCGTGTTAAACCAATAAGCTAACCCAAGACTTATGCCCAATAGCCCTATTAATACCACCACTGCTTGCTTGAAACTGATTTCGTTATTAGCAATGGGACGTTTACATTTTTGTGGATGAAGCCTATCTTTTGTGTAATCTTTTATATCGTTATAAACATAAGTCACACTTGCAGTAAGGCAAAAAATAACACCTGCGATAAAAGCTTGCGGCATCAAAGCCCATGCGCCGCTATAAAGCACGCCTAGTAACACAAAAATTGCTTTATGCCATTGAGTGACACGAAGCAGACGAAATATGATTTGAATAGGCATCATGCATGTTTTTAAGCGCTAATAGGTGATTGAACTAACTCACGTATCACAGTGGTCGCATAACTCCCGCGACCAAGAAAAAAATTAAGTTTTAGCGTCGTTTCATCAAGCCATGAGTCTTCTAGCGTCGATATAGGTAAAACCAACGCACGATAAGCATGTTCTAAATGATATTTCACGAGTCCTGCACACCAATCTTGATAGGGCGCTAAGGCGTTACTTTGTATTTCTAATGCCTGCCCTGTCATGCGTAGCGCCCCTTTACCCCATAGTGAGGCAACCGGCGAAATATCTAAGTCACTTACCCGACGCCTAAGTGTTTCATCAATATCAAGCGGCGCAAAAATGCTGTGAGTGCCACTTAACTGCAAAACATCTCCTGGAATTGCTTGCTGCCAGTTACCTGCATTAATGCGCGCTGATAATATGTGGTTGAATAAAAAAGCACGCGCTGCTGAAAGATACAAACCACGCAAAAAAGGATTTTTAACTTTAATATCTCCTTGTAATAACTGCTTGGCTTTTACCATGTTTTGACCTAAATACCCAAAGCGTTGCTCGCCAAAATAATTAGGTACACCTTGGTGTTTAATAAGGTTTAAGCGCGCGGCGAGAGCATCAGGTGCGCTGACATTTTTTAAGATAATTTGAAAATGATTGCCTAAAAGCGTACCGATTTTAAGTTTTTTGATGTGTTTTTTATAGGTTAATACCTGCCACTGATTGCCTTTTAAGCCGTTAGCATGTGCAATTTCCTGGCCTGGCAAATGCACACTAAGCCATTGCGTGGTTATCGCTTGCCGGTCTTTAAGGCCAGCATATGAAATATATTTCGGCGCAACATTTAAAGTATGAGCAAGCTCTTTAACCAACATCTCAGTGGTGAGATTTTTTTTCTCAATTAAAAAAAAATGATGCTCACCACTACCCGTTAGCTCAAAACCTAACTGCTCATCGACCTTAAAATCAGCAGGCGTATCTTTTAATAAAGCACTTGACTCAGGCTTACCATAAGCATAAGCCCAATTATTTAATTCATTCATATCATTACACCGGATTAGGCTCATCAAGAAAATGATGCTCTAGATCAAAATGAGCCGCAAGATGCGCACCGAGCGCCCTAACCCCAAAACGTTCAGTTGCATGATGCCCACACGCAGCATAATGCACGCCAAGCTCCTGCGCTAAATGATAAGTACGCTCAGAAATCTCACCACTAATGTACAAATCAGCCTGATAATCAGCCGCCTGCGTAATAAAATCCTGCGCACCACCACTACACCAGGCAAGGGTAGTGATAGGACGCTTATGCGCTTTAATCATTTGTGGTTTTTGCTTAAAAATATGTGCAAGCCTTTCCTCGCATTCTGGCAGCGTCCAAGCCTCTGCAGGCTTACCAAGCCATAATAAATTAGGCGTTTGGTTAATATTTTTCGCCACAACTGAATCTAGATGCAGCGCTTGGGCAATTTGGGCGTTATTTCCGAATGTTTTATGAGTATCTAGGGGTAAATGATAGGCAAATAGATTCATATTGGCTTTGATTAATTGCGCAATGCGCTGATATTTTATGCCTGTTATATTAGAGGCTTCTCCTCGCCAAAAATAGCCATGATGCACCAAAAGAGCATCAGCTTGTAACGCGCAAGCTTGTTTAATTATATTAAGAGATGCCGTTACCGCAGTACACAAACGATAAATTTTATCACGTCCTTCGATTTGTAGGCCATTAGGTGCATAGTCTTTAAATTCTTTAGCATTTAATAAGCCATCAAGATAGTCATTTAAGGCAGCTGGCGTTATCACGAGCTTAATACTCGTTTGATATCTGCCCCTAACGCTGAAAATTTCTCTTCAATACGCTCATAACCACGGTCAACATGATAAATGCGCTCAACTACCGTTTCCCCTGTTGCGGCAAGGCCGGCTAAAATCAAGCTTGCTGAAGCCCGCAAATCAGTGGCCATGACTGGTGCACCTGTTAAATGCTTTACACCAGTTATCATCGCTGTATTATTATTTAGCTTAATTTTAGCGCCCATGCGTTGTAACTCTTGCACATGCATAAACCGGTTTTCGAAAATATTTTCGGTGATAACCGCACTTCCCAACGCGATGGTGTTTAATGCCATAAATTGTGCTTGCATGTCAGTTGGGAACGCCGGATAAGGTGCAGTGGTAATACTGACCGCTTGTGGACGTGAATCGTTCATGTTAAGGGTTATCCAATCCTCTCCTAAAGTAAGCTCGGCGCCAGCTTCTTCAAATTTACAAAGTAAAGACAATAAGCTATCAGGTTTAACGCGTTTGACAGTAACCTTACCCCGGGTAATGGCCGCGGCAGTCAGATAAGTTCCCGCTTCGATGCGATCAGACATCACACGATAACTACCGCCTGTTAAGCTTTCAACCCCTTCAATTTCAATTGTTGAGGTACCCGCTCCTTTTATTTTGGCACCCATTTGCGTAAGAAAGTTGGCGAGATCAACAATCTCAGGCTCGCGTGCGGCATTTTTAAGAATGGTTTTACCTTTGGCAAGTGTTGCCGCCATTAAAATATTTTCAGTTCCCGTGACGGTGATGGTATCAAATACAATCAGGCAGCCTTGAAGTCGGCCTGATGGGCAACGCGCTTTGATGTACCCATTTTCAACCTCAATTGTAGCGCCCATCGCGGTTAATGCTTTTAGATGCAAATCAACGGGGCGCGTGCCAATGGCACACCCACCAGGTAGTGATACATCAGCTTGCCCAAAGCGGCTTAGTAGTGGACCTAAGACTAAAATTGAAGCACGCATGGTTTTAACCAGCTCGTAAGGTGCAATGTAATGATTAATTTGGCCAGCCTCAACATGCACTGTCATTTTTTCATCAATGGTAAGCTTCGCCCCAAGCTGGCTTAATAATTCCATCATGGTGGTTACATCTTTTAAGTGCGGCACATTCGCCACACTTACTTTATCATGCGCTAACAAGGTGGCCGCAATGATAGGCAGGGCTGAGTTTTTAGCACCCGAAATAACCACCTCACCATTTAAAGGTTTATTGCCATTGATAACTAATCTATCCATGTTTAGCCTCCCACTCTGTTTTGGTCCAAGTTTTCATGCTAAGAGCATGCAAGCTACCATCACTAATAAACGTTTGTAATTGCTGATAGACCCAACGTTGGCGAGCTACGGTTGATTTATGCTCAAATGCATCGGATACAACCACTAAATGATAGTGATATCCATCTCCTGTAACTTCTACAAAACTTACCTCATCCAAGGCGTCAAACTGTGCTTTTATGGTTTCGTTACTAATCATATACATCTCAAATTAAATTAATGGATTTAATAAATCGTTTAAATCGTAAAAATCAGCGAGTGCCGATATTGATTGGTTCATGTGCTTAAAACTTACCTGTTGCTGATATTGTTGCGCTAAGATTTTGACTTGAATTAAAAACGCCAGCCCGGCACTGTCACAAAATGTCACCTGTTTTAAATCGCATACCAGCGGCCTGCCTTGTCGCTTACGACAAAACAGGTGCAATGCTTTATTATTTTGCTCGACCGTCTTAAAACTTAGCTGTGCTGTTGGGTAGAAAACCGCAGGCGTCATTTTGCCGCCTGGCGTTTGTTCATTTGAGCAATCAATGATTTCAAATCATCATTTTTTAATGCTTGGGCAAACTGTGATTTAAAACTTTGTAATAAACTCACACCTTCAATGTTTAAATCATATATCTTCCAACCACTTTGTTTATAAACCAAACTATAATTAAGCGGAATGTCTTTTTTATGGGTTCGCACAATGGTGCTATTTACCCGTATAAAACGGCCATCGATGTTACCACGAATGGGAGCAAAAGTTATTTTTTCATCGGTATATTCAGCTAAAGGGCTTGCATAGGTGCGAATCACTAACTGTGTAAAAGCTTGCATAAATTGTTGTTTTTCAGCCGCACTTGCTTGATTCCATACAGAACGCCCTAATACAGAGCGCGCCATGCCCTCTACATCGACAATGGGTAAAAGATAACTTTTTACGGCTTGGTGAATGATTGAATGATTATTTTTTAACTGTGCTTTGTGTTGTGCAAGTGTGGCAAGAATTTTATTTGCTGCGCCTTCAAGTATAGGCAGAGGAGATGGTTGCGCTTGCAACGTTACACAGACGAATAAACTTACGCACAAAAAAATCCATTTAGTTAATTTCATAATAATTTCCTCTATTTTTTGATATTAAAAAGCAGCTGGCCAATTAAATTTTCTAAAATAACTGCTTCTTGTGTTTTAGCAATCACATCGCCATTTTTAAGAAATGGGTGCGCGGCATCATCGCTAAATCCTGGCACGATACTAATATAATTAGAACCAAGTAAACCCTGGGTTAAAATACGTGCTGAGGTGTCATCATAGGGTATATCTTGGTGACGATAAAGCGCCATGGTAACTTGAGCGCTAAGCTGCTCAGGCTTAAGCGTGATGGCTGTTACCTCGCCTACCTTAACCCCGGCAATCGTTACAGGTGCGCGTACTTTAAGGCCACCTATATCGGTAAAATCCGCTTTGACATAATACACTTTGGGTGACATCTCACCGTTGATACCGCTTACTTTGACGATTAACCCAGCCAAAGCGATAAAGCCTAGTACCATAAATAAACCAACGCTGATGTTAAGCATGTATTGTTTTTGACTCATTACCACCCTCCTATCATCATCATCGTTAGTAGAAAATCTAAGCCTAGTATCGCCAAAGAAGCATAAACTACCGTTTGTGTGGTGGCATAGCTAATTCCTTGCGAAGTTGGTTTACAATTAAACCCTTGGAAAACAGCAATCCAGCTGACCACAAAAGCAAAGACCACACTTTTAATAATGCCACTTAAGATATCTAACCTAAAATCAACACTTGCCTGCATATTAGACCAAAAACTACCATTATCTAATTTAAGCCAGCCCACACCGACTAAGTACCCACCATAAATAGCCATCATGGTAAAAATAAGCGATAACACCGGCAATGAGATAAAACCGGCTAAAAAACGTGGGTAAATCACGCGTCCCAATGGGTCAACACCCATCATATCCATACTGGCTAATTGTTCGGTCGCTTTCATCAAACCTATTTCAGCTGTCATTGCAGAACCCGCCCGCCCGGCAAAAAGTAGTGCACTGATAACAGGCCCTAATTCGCGCGTGATACTTAATGCTAAAAGCTGACCTAATTGGCTGCTTGCCCCAAATTTAACCAGCGTATGGTAACCTTGCAAACCCACAACCATGCCAATAAAAAGTGCGGAGGTTATCACAATTAAAAGTGACAACACGCCAACAAAATATATCTGTTCTTTAAGCTCGCGATTTATCTTTGATAAACGTGGATAGCGTATAAATACGCGCAATAGAAACACCCCTGACTGGCCCATTGTGTTAAGAAAACTTAAGCCACTTTCACCCAAAGCCGCCAACTGTTTAAACATGCAATAAATCCTTTATATAGGGTTTGGCAGGATAATGAAATGGTACCGCGCCATCGGCCTCGCCATGCATAAATTGCTTAACTTTAGGACTTGTAGAACGCATTAGCATACTAGGCGTGCCTTCGGCAATTACCTGACCTTCAGCAATTAAATATACATAATCGGCAATTGAACAAGTTTCTGCGACATCATGCGAAACAATGACGGTGGTTGTACCTAATAACTGATTCAGTTTTTTAATAAGTTTAACCAAAACTCCCATTGAAATTGGGTCTTGGCCGGTAAAAGGCTCATCATACATCATGAGGGTTGGGTCAAAGACGATGGTGCGTGCCAGCGCCACTCGCCTTGCCATACCTCCGGATAGGCTTGATGGCATAAGCGATGCGACTCCTCTTAAACCCACAGCCTGAAGCTTCATCAATACAATATTTTTAACTAGTTGAGGCGACAAATTGGTATGTTCATACAGCGGGAAAGCCACATTATCAAACACCGATAAATGGGTAAATAAGGCCCCACTTTGAAAAAGAAGCCCCATTTTTTGGCGAATCTTATAAAGCTTAGCGCGTGAGAGCTGATGGATATCAACGTCATTGACTTGAATCTGGCCGGTACAAGGCTTAAGTTGAGCGCCAATTAATTGCAAAAGTGTGGTTTTGCCACTACCGCTTGGACCCATAATGGCCGTGATTTGATGGGGTTTGATGTGTAAGCTTACTTTATTAAAAATGCAATGCGCTTCACGATAAAAACTCAAATTGGTTATATCTACTTGATTGGCCTGCATAAATTTAAGCTTTCACTTTTAAAATAATATGAAATATCAGTATATAGCGCTCATTCCAAAATTACTATTTTCCATCATGTTTGAGTAAAAACATTTCAATACCCAATAATTAGATATTTAGATTAAAAATATAACAAAAAGGTTGATTAGTGATTAAAATAATAGTATATTGTTTATCCATTGACTTAATAGAGTAAATAAATGACACAATCTAATCCAACACCAGATGCTAAAATTGCAGTAGTTAAACAGCGTTTTACAGAAATTCAATTAAACGTTTTAAAGCTCTATGCGGAGGATGATTTGTATCATGAACGTATGTTAGCGCTTTATGATGTGGTAGAGGGCCTTGAGCAAAATATTGCAGAGCCAGCTCTTAATCAAAAAATTGATATTTTTTATCAAAAAATGGCAGAGATTTCTAAAGAAAAATTAGCAGAGTTTCACGCTAAGACAAATAATGATTACGATAAAATCAACAATAACCTTACTCAATATGCCTATATTGAGCAGGAATTCACTGCTATAAAAAAGCAGCGTCTGGCTGGCGTTTTATTAGGTGGTTTAATCATTGCCGGTATTGCTGGTGCGGTGGCGCTGGTGGTTGCATTCCCCGGACTTTTATTTAATCCACTAACACTTGGCATCTTTTTTTGTATATGCGTTGACAAATCTTCAAATTACCCTCGACATAGAGATGATCATTACCGTCAGAAAGTGACGCTCGAAAGCATTTTTGATAATATTTTTTGCCTTTCTGATGAAAAAGATTTAGTGCAAGAACAAAACGAGCTTAGTGTGCTTAAAGTTGGTATGTTTGCGTCAAATCGTATGCATTTCGAACTGGGTTTAAAAAAGCGTGCTTTGCTTGATAATAACGAGGAAGTTGACCCACAAAGTACGGTAGGCAAAGCTGTTACTCAGGGGCGCGAGGCTCGACATTTAGTTACCGAATTAAAAGAAAGAGTTCCGGAGAATAAGCCAGTAGATTTAAATTGTGGGGCACCTACTATCCAATGATAGCAGGGCAACACTTCTTGATTGCAAAAGCTAAATGTTATAAAAATACTTACTCTAATTAAAAATTATTCAAATAGTATAAATTAGTTGACATATGTGATTTTGATCTTTATGCTAACTAATTTTATTAATTGTCTTGTTTTTGGAGAGTAAATTATGTCAGTTCAATTCAGTGCCATCGAGCCACAAAACCCTTTGCCTATCAAGTCAGATACACCAGAACGTCAAAAATTAGAGCAATTAACTGATGCCATAATAAACGCTCCCAACTTTCGTATGACACCTGAGTTTTTGAATGAATTAGAAAAAGTACTTAAAGATGTACATCATAATGCCCATACCATTTCTCATCAATCTTTATGCAATCTATTAGAAAATAAAGAATTACGTAACTTTTTAGAAAATCAACACACGCGATTTTTCGAAATTGAACAATCAATCAATGGTTTACATAAATCGAGGGTAAACACATATTATACTGCAAAAAAAATGTCAAAACTTATTGTTTTAACGCTATTAACTGCTGTTTTTTGCGCGTTTTTAGCAGCTCTTTTTTCTTCACCGCTTACCCTTTCACTACTTACCGTCACAGTAGTCGCCTCAGTTGCACTTCTTATTATCCACGACATTATTATGGTTAACAAATATAAAAATCTTAATAATGCCATTACATCACTTCAAGACGAGCAAAACATCTTGGGTGTGGTGAAAAGTGAAGAGAAAACTTTATCTCTGGATGAGTTAAAAAATTCAAATACTCAACAACCTCAGAATAAAAATTATTCTTATCAAGGAAAGGTGGAAAGTTTTTCACGTAACGGACAGACTTTTTATAGCATAATCTTACCTAAATCTAATGTATCTTCGATAGAAAACCAGCCAGCGTCTGCTACACCTAGCACAGTTAATGGTTAAAAATAGATACCTACGTTTGCCTGCTTATCGGTAGGTTGTACCAAAGTAGGCAACATCATCTGCTAATCCCATATTAAAACCTTGTTGCTGATATAAGCACTGCGAGGTAAAGCCTGTGAGCCCACAGGTTTTAGGTGGCATTAAGCAGGCAGAGCGAGCGGTTGATTGGTGCTGGCAATGCGTTAAGAGCATGATAATTCCTGCACAAATGATGAGTTGTTTGATTATTTTAATGAATAGATAAGACATATTAGTTAGCCAATTGGCGGGCGATGATTACTACAAAATAGTAATTATTTATGCTAAGGTCAATCACTTCCTTTTTATTAACCTCGTGTCACATAGTATGGACTTTTGCAAGCTTGGTATCAGTGTAATTGAAAATGAAGCCCAGGCCGTTGCGCAATTGGCTACTCGTATTAACCAAAGCTTTACCGATGCATGTCAATTGCTATTGCAATGCCAAGGTCGGGTGGTGGTCACGGGCATGGGTAAATCAGGTCATATTGCCAATAAAATTGCTGCAACGTTGGCAAGCACCGGCACACCTGCTTTTTTTATGCATCCAGGAGAAGCCAGCCATGGTGACCTGGGTATGATTACCGCCAGCGATATTGTCATTGCTTTGTCTTATTCAGGTTTCACCCAAGAAATTTTAGTACTTTTACCCTTATTTAAACGCTTACAACTACCTGTTATTGCCCTAACCGGTGATATTAATTCGCCACTGGCCAAGGCCTGTACCATTCATTTAGATGTTCATATCACCAAAGAAGCCTGCCCGCTTGGTTTAGCGCCAACGACCAGCACGACCACCGCGCTGGTTATGGGCGATGCCCTGGCTATAGCGTTACTGCAAGCGCGTGAATTTAGCGCCAAAGATTTTGCGCTCTCGCATCCAGGCGGCGCACTGGGCCGGCGTCTACTATTAACCATTGATGATTTGTGTCACAAAGAACAGGAGTTGCCATGCGTGCTAGAAGATACGCTTTTAAAGGATGTGTTAATCGAGGTAACCCAGAAAAAATTAGGCATGACTTGTGTGGTTGATAAAGCTGGGTTTTTAACGGGCGTATTTACAGATGGCGATATTCGACGCACGCTTACCAAACGATATGACCTACACACTACGACCGTTGCAAGTGTGATGACCAAACATTGTAAAACAGGTACACCCCATATGTTAGCAGCCGATGCCCTGGCTTTGATGCAACGCCACAATATCAGCGCTTTGGTCATCGTGAATGCTAATCACAAGCCTATCGGCGTAGTCCATTTACATGACTTACTCAAAGCTGGGGTACTTTAATGGCGCAAGAAAATATGCATTTAGCTAAGGTTATCGAACAAATACGCTGTGTCATTTGTGATTTAGATGGTGTTTTAACCGATGGCGCGCTTTATTTAAGCGATGATAGCCGTGAACTTAAACGCTTTCATGTTCACGATGGCCTAGGTTTAAAATTATTAATCGCCGCGGGTATCGAGGTCGCAGTGATTACTACCTCCAGAAATGCTGTTGTTGAACAACGCATGCAACAATTAGGTATCACTCATTTTTTTACAGGCCAGGTAAGCAAAACGCGTGCTTTTGATGAATTAAAAACGCGCCTAAACTTAAATAATCAACAGTTTGCCTATATTGGAGATGATTTACCTGATATCGCTGTAATGCAGCAAGTGGGTTTAAGTGTGGCTGTTGCCAATGCTCAGCCTGAAGTGAAGCGTATTGCAACTTGGCAGACCACCCAAATTGGTGGATATGGCGCAGTTCGTGAGGTATGTAATCTTATTTTAAATACACACCACACATTAGATGCAGCTTTGGCCAGTTATTTAAATACATGAATACCTTTAAGCAATCATTGTGGTTATGTTTAATTATTATAGGGCTTGCCTATGGCGGCTGGTATTTTATACGCCCGGCCTATCAATTTAAGTTAGATGAAACCTCGCTTTTAACGCTGCCCGATGGATATGCTAAAAATTTAAGCATTCAGCAGTTTGATGAAAAAGGACATTTAAATCATCATCTGCAAGCATTATCCATGCAAAGCATACCACAGGATAATGCGCATGATTTTAAGATGCCTGTGTTAACGCTTTATGAAGACAATCAAGCACCCTGGGTTATTTCAGCCAAAACTGCGCGTGCCATCTATGGCGGTCAACAAATAACGCTGTGCCATGATGTGATTATTAAACAAGCGCAACATGCTACGCACCCAGCAAGCTTATTCAAAACAACAGAACTTACCTATTTTCCTAAACAAAAATTTGCCACCACCGATAAAGCCATTATGTTCAAACAACCTGACAAAATCGTTCATGCTGTTGGTATGAATGCCCAATTGGATAAAAAACATGTGCAATTATTACATCATACGCGTGTTATATTTACCCCGAAACCTTAAGCTTTTAATAAGTTTGAGTTTATACCTATGGGCAAGCATAAGTTTTGCTTTACCTGAGGATAGAGCCAAAAAAGCTTATCTCTTAGCGCAATCTGTAGAGCTTAATCAACAAACGCATCAAGGTATTTATATTGGTGAGGTTACCTTTGACCAAGGCACCACACATTTGCGCGCTGATAAAGCTACCACGCTTAGTGATCCTAAAAATAAACTGCTGGAAGCGCGAGCTTATGGCAATACAAAAAAACTTGCACATTATTGGACCAAAACCGCGCCGAATAAGCCTGAACTTCATGCATTTGCCGAACAAATTCATTATTATCCACCCAAACATTTGGTGGTACTTATCGGGCAGGCTCGTGTGTTGCAAGGTGAAGACTCACTATCTGCCGATAAAATTTGTTTTGATACACTCAAAAAACATGTGACCTCAAGTAACAAACAATCAAAAACCATTATCATCATTCATCCTGGAAAAAAACATGATGCAACTTAAAGCCTGCCATCTACAAAAATCATTCAAGCAAAAAAAAGTCGTTCATGATATCAGCATGACCATCAACCAAGGGGAATGTGTGGGTTTGCTAGGGCCAAATGGCGCCGGTAAAACCACCTGCTTTTATATGATAGTGGGCTTACAAGCCTGCGATAAAGGTGAAATTTATTTAGATGAACACTTGATTACCGCCAAACCGATGCATCAACGTGCGCGCTTAGGCATTAGTTATCTACCCCAAGAAGCTTCGGTCTTTCGCAAACTTAGCGTTGCGGATAATATTTTAGCCATTTTAGAATTACGCCGTGATTTAACTACCTCTGACCAACAAAACCTCCTAGCGCAATTATTAGAAGAATTTCATATTACTCATCTGGCGCAGCACTTGGGCATGAGTTTATCAGGTGGCGAGCGGCGACGCGTTGAAATTGCTCGCGCCCTTGCTATTGAGCCTAAATTTATTTTGTTAGACGAGCCCTTTGCCGGTGTAGACCCAATTTCTGTGATTGACATCAAACGTATTATTTTGCACCTTTGCCAAAAAAATATTGGTGTGTTGATAACTGACCATAATGTCCGTGAAACCTTAGATATTTGTCAGCGTGGTTATATTGTTAACAAGGGTCATATTTTATGTGAGGGTACCCCCAAAGAAATTTTGGATAATGAACAAGTGCGCGCAGTCTACCTAGGTCAGCATTTTTCGCTTTAACTGCTTTATTTAAATTTTTTTATACCATGCTGTTACTTATTGATAATTTTGATTCTTTTACCTATAACCTGGTGCAATATTTTTTAATCCTCGATATGCCTGTGGTGGTGCGCCGCTGTGATGCTATCACGCTTAGCGACATTACGAATCTTGCTCCACGTTATATTGTTCTCTCTCCAGGGCCACACTCACCCAAAGAAGCCAAGCTTTGCGTTGAGGTGATTCGCACCTTTTATCAAAGCATTCCCATTTTAGGGGTTTGTCTGGGTCATCAATGTTTAGGCTATGCCTTTGGGGCGCAAATCATTACTGCACCTGTTATCAGGCATGGCAAAACTTCAAAAATTTTTCATCACCAACATCGCTTGTTTGACCAGCTGCCGCAAGCTTTTAACGTGATGCGCTACCATTCTCTTATGATTGACCTCAAAACTTTACCCAGTGATTTCGCCATTGATGCTTTTGCCGATGATGGTACTATTATGGCCATATCACATCGTCAATACCCGGTTTTTGGTTTACAATTTCATCCCGAATCCATTGCAAGCGAACACGGCCTTACTTTACTCAAACACTTTTTAAACTATGAAACTATCCGTTATTTTTGAACAGCTTTTAAATCAACAACCTCTTTCCAGCCAACAAATGAGCTTTATGATGCAGCATTGTTTATCTGGAAAGTTAACACAAGCACAGCTTGCGGCATTCTTGGTGTTAATGCGTGCAAAAGGTGAACGTGTTGAAGAATTAACCATAGCCGCTCAACTCATGCGCCAATTTGCAACCCCTATTAAACTTAATCAAACGGTTATCGATATCGTTGGTACCGGGGGAGATGGCCAACACACCTTTAATATTTCGACATTGAGTAGCTTTATCGTGGCGGCTGCTGGCATTCCTGTGGCCAAACACGGTAATGTATCAGTTTCAAGCCACAGTGGCAGTGCCGATGTGCTTAAAGAAGCGGGGTTTCGGCTTGAGCTTAGCGAAACGGCTCTACAAACATGCGTTGAGCGTACCAATTTATGTTTTTTATTCGCGCCTTATTTTCAACCGGCCATGCAACATGCACGTCTTGTGCGCAGTCAACTTAAAATTCGCACGTTTTTTAATTTGCTTGGACCATTAATTCATCCAGCTGGTGTGCAAAAACAAGTCGTCGGCGTGTGCGCAGGCCATTGGCAACCTATTTTGCTTGATGTACTTATTAATACCGGTAGCACGCGCGCCCTAGTGATTCATGCTCAAGATGGCTTGGATGAGGTGAGTGTAACTTGTCCAACAAACATACTTGAGTATCATCAGCAACAGACAACTTCCTGGGTTATTAGGCCCGAGCGCTATAAAAGCTGGCACTCATCGCTAGACGGTATGACTGTGGCATCCGCGCGTGAAAGCCTTGATATCATGCACTCAGTTTTAGCTCAAGAAAAAAGTCCTGCCCGCGATATCACTCTTTTAAATGCGGCATTAGGTATTTATTGTGGCGCAGTACCTTACATTACTTTTGATGAAGCATTTGATATTGCGACCCATACACTTGATAGTGGCTTGGCTTTAACCTGTTTTAAACAATTGCAGCAATTATCAATAACACTTAATTAGGATAAGGCCATGCATGATATGTTAAAGCGCATCGTTGCGCACAAAAAAGAAGAAGTAAAACAACTGAAGCAATCAGCTTATCAACGTCATAAAAAAGCGAGTGATAAATCTTTGCCAATGCGCAATTTTAGTCAAGCCCTTTTACAAAAAACCCCAGCGGTCATTGCCGAAATTAAGCGTGCTTCACCAAGCCGCGGTCTTATTTGTCAAAATTTTGATGTGGTCAATATTACTAAGGCGTATGCCGCTAATCAAGCCAGTTGCATTTCCGTGCTAACCGATGCACATTTTTTTCAAGGCCATAACGATTTCTTGCCCATGGCCAAAGCTGCCTGTACTTTGCCTGTATTGCGCAAAGATTTTATCATTGATGAGCATCAAATCACTGAAAGCCTATTATTAGGTGCTGATTGCATTTTACTGATTGCCGCTATTTTAGATAATCATCAACTACATGATTTTTGTGTGCAAGCTTTAGAACTGAATATGCAAGTATTAGTTGAAAGCCACACCGAAGCCGAACTTGAACGCGCGCTAGCCTTGCCGACGCCTTTAATCGGTATTAATAATCGCAATTTGGCCGATTTTAGCGTTGATTTAAAGCGCAGCATCACGCTTGCCGAGAGGATTCCTCAAGATCGCATCATCATCACTGAAAGTGGTATTCATAGTGCAGAGGATATCAAACACTTGCAAGCACATCGTATTCAAGCTTTTCTTATTGGTGAAACGCTGATGAAAGCCGCCGACTGTGGTGCGAAGTTGCGCGAGATTTTAACAATTTAGGTGAAAATTATGTCCAAAGATGCAGTTATTTTTACAGTAACTGAACTTAATAAGCAGGTGCGCGTATGGCTTGAAAACGATTTAGGTGACATTCATGTTACAGGCGAGCTTTCAAATGTCACGCGCCCTTCTTCAGGGCATCTTTATTTCACGCTCAAAGATACATGCGCGCAAATCAAATGCGTGTTTTTTCGTAATCACCATACCAAAGATACCGCTCATCTTGAACATGGCCAGCATGTCACTCTTTTTGGCAAATTAAGTTTATATGAAGCGCGTGGTGATTATCAGCTGATTGTTAAAAGCTTGCAGCTAGCTGGCAGTGGCGCGCTGTATCAACAATTTGAACAACTCAAACAAACCCTTAGTCAACAAGGCTTGTTTGATACCAAGCACAAACGTATGCTTAAACGCTTTCCAACTCATATTGCCATTGTAACCTCAAGCACCAGTGCTGCACTTAAAGACATGCTCATTACCCTTAAAAACCGCTTTCCCGTTGCCAAACTCTTTATTTACCATGCCGATGTACAAGGCAAAGCCGCCGCACCCTCACTTATTCAAGCCCTTAAATACGCCAATTTAAATGCTCATGCTGAGGTCATTATTCTAGCGCGTGGTGGTGGTAGTATCGAAGATTTATGGGCTTTTAACGATGAGGCTTTAGCTCATGCTATTTATCAAAGTCGGCTGCCTGTGGTCTCGGGTATTGGCCATGAAACAGACTTTACCATTGCCGATTTCGTGGCCGATATACGCGCAGCCACCCCTACTGCGGCGGCACAAACAGTCACACCAAATAAAACTGATTTAATCAACGAGTTTACACTGCAACAAAAACGCTTATCGGCATTGATATATAAGAAAATTACCGAGCAACGTATTTATTGCCATAATATCGCACAACGGCTCAAGCGCGCTTTGCCACTTGCATCCTATTATTGGCAGAAAATTGATCATATGGAGCGGCAATTTACTTATCATATGCAAGCACGATTGCGATACCTTGACCATCGACTCGCTCTTCTACATAGCTCCTTAGTTGCATATAATCCAAACGCGCGTCTTAAACAGGGGCGTGAGAAATTACAAAAACTTGTGCAAAACTTAAAACGCGCAATGGATTTAGCCCTTAAACATCACTTTGAGCGCTTTCAAAACAGCTTGCATTTGCTTAATTTAGTCAGTCCATTATCAACGCTTGAACGTGGGTATGCCGTCGCTTTAAAACAACAACATGTGCTCATATCAACCAAAGATATTGCCATTGGCGATGAGATTGAGGTGCGGCTAGCCAAGGGGTGCCTCACCTGCCGGGTATTAACTGCTAATTAAAAAAGAGGTTCATATGTTTGGTGATATCAACCAAAGCCTGCAACTTATTGTGCAACAAACGCAACAAAATCTATCCATTCTAGGCTATGTGCTGTTGCTGCCTTGGAGCGTGTTTGTCCTTAATATATTGCTGGCCAAACGTTTATTATGGCTTGGCATTTTCCCAAGGCGCCTGCATGGCATGTTTGGTATCGTGTGTGCGCCTTTGTTGCATGCTAATTTCAATCATATCTTTTTTAATTCAATTCCTTTGGTGGTACTAAGTGATTTTTTATTGATTGAAGGGTTGGTTTACTTTTTAAGTGTGACTATTTTCATCACACTTTTAAGCGGATTTTTGATTTGGTGTGTGGCCAGACCTGGCCTTCATGTAGGGGCGAGTGCTTTGATCACCGGCTATTGGGGGTTTTTAGTCATCAATATGTATCACCAAACGGGTATTACCACCTTTATTTTAGGCATCCTAAGCTTGTATTATTTTGCTGGAATATTTTTTGGCATTTTTCCAAGTAATAAAGGCTACTCCTGGGAAGGTCATTTATGTGGCTTAATCGCCGGCATCAGTGTCAATTATCTGCTACCCACCCTGCTCACCTTTATGGTTGACTTGATGTAACCTCATGGTTTATTTGATAGCGTTCTAAACTTAAGAAAACACTATACCCTATGACAGCTAAAGCCAAACCTGTTGGTATAACCCCCACACCAAAGACCAATGCCAAAGGTTTGGTTGGACCACCGAATTGACTAATGACCAAGCTTATCAGGGTATGAAAAGCATAGCCAAAACTCATAATGACCATATTGGCAATTGCTGTGGTCAAACCCACTTGATGTTCTGGCACATAGGTTGATGCTTTATAGATGGCTAAAATTTGATAGGCACACGCTATGCCAATAAGTAAAAAATTAAACATAAGCCATGATAACGGTAATTGACTTAGAATGATTGCCATAAAACCCAGCATCATCACGCTGCCTGCACCTATAATCACCGCCCAATATTGCTTAGATTTTTCCGCCAGCATACTTAATAAAGGCCCACCCATGCACATGCCGATAAAAATTAACGAAGGCAAGCTATTAGCGCGTGCTTCAGGCAGGTGATACACTGTTTTTAAAAAAGAAGTCCCCCACACATCGGCAAAGCCTTCCAGTGGCCCCACCATCAAACCTGATAACAAACATATGGTCATAACTTTATAATTTGACAAGACCGCCAAGAGATCAGCTTTAATCGACTGTTGATTGGTCGGTGGTATATCCGGAATTAAAATATAAGTTAAACCTGCAAGACATAACCCAAAAAGCGCAAAAAGTATGATAACTGCATGATACCCCATCGTTTCACATAAATAACCCAAAGGCCCCCCACCATAAATTGCGCCTAAAACGCCAATAGTGACTGAAAAACTAAGCATACGCGTAAAATATTGCTCACTAAAACCCATACGGATAAGTTTGAATGCGCCTAAGATAGCTGCTGATGAACCCGCGCCGATGAAAATGCGTCCTAAAAGCGGATACACCCAATGTTCTGCAAACACCAATGGAAGCGAACCTAAAACTGTGAGTAAGATGCAAACTGTCATGACTTTTCGCGGTCCCAGGCGGTCTAGTAGTAAACCAATGGGTACATGCATCAAGGCATAGCCGATATAATAAGCGCCAGTATACTGACCGAATAGCGTGGTATTAATATGAAATTGCTGAAAAATATCATGCAGCATCACATTTGGCATCACCCGTAATACATACTGATACGCATAAAATATAGAAGCGACTACCCATATCAACCATGCCGTTGTACGAGAAATTGACATAATAAATCCTAAAACATCATGTTATATGATATGAATCAATCTTTTAGCCTGACCAAACCATCACAATGATATTGAAAAAAATTAAACCCTATAGTAGCTTTTATTTGGATAACATTCAATCATTATGTTTTTTAAATTAGCTAATTAAATGATCTGTTTGATAGACATTATCCAATATTAAATGAATGCTTTATCTCATCCAAAAGCAATTCATATAGCGCTAACCATTACTGCACATCTGTATTTAAAAATAATATTTTGAGTTTTTTACCTTAAAGCTTCTACATAAAAAAAAAGGTATAATATGGTTTTTTTTTCGTATATTTGTATGCATAAACTTCTTACCCTACCCAAGCCTTCTGCAAAACAAACATGGCAGCAATTACACGGCTCAAGCCTGATGTTAGCCATTGTTGAATATGCCAAAACGTATCCTGGTGTTTATCTTTGTTTAGCACCTGATAATCAAACTGCGCTACGTCTTTATGATGAGCTTCCTTTTTTTTTAGATAAAGATTGTCCTATTGAATCCCTGTTTTTTCCAGATTGGGAAACACTGCCTTATGATACTTTTTCACCCCATCAAGATATTATCTCAACACGCCTAACCACCCTTAATCGTTTGCAATTGGCTAAAAATGCCATTGTTATTACCTCTGTTAGTACGCTTATGCATCGATTATGCCCACCGCAGTTTCTCACGCGCTTTAGTTGTATGTTACGTCTTAACCAAACATTAAATATCCAAGATTTTCGCCTAAATCTTACCAATGCAGGTTATTTCCATGTAGAAAACGTGCTTGAACACGGTGAATATGCGCTGCGTGGTGCAATTATTGACGTTTTTCCTATGGGCAGTGCGTATCCTTTTCGGATTGAATTATTTGATGATGAAATAGACAGCCTACGACAGTTTGACCCCGAAACACAGCGCACCATCAACAAACTTCAGCAAATAAATATATTACCTGCTCGTGAATTTCCTCTAGATGAGGCAGGTATTGCCTTATTTCGTCAGCAATATCGCACCATGTTTCCAGGCAATCCGACGCAATCGGTTTTATATGAAGCCATTAGCCAACAACAATTACCCAATGGCATTGAATACTACCTGCCACTTTTTTTCGAACAAACCGCCACATTGCTTGATTATTTACCACCAGCAGCGACGGTCTATGCCATTGAAAACATCCATGATAAAAGTACGCAATTTTGGCAGGAGATTATGCAGCGCTTTGAGCAAAAGCGTTATGACATTACCCGCCCCCTACTTACACCTGAAACACTCTTTTTAAATTCAACCGAGCTATTCACAAAGCTTCAACACTTCAATCAAATCCATGTTTATGCTAAAAATTCTGTCAGCAAGGCCTATACGTGTGCCATACACGAAGCGCCAGCGTTACCAATAGAGCATAAGTCATCAGCGCCTCTTAAAGCGCTTAAACATTATCTCACCTCAACCGCACGTTTTATCATTGTGGTGGAAAGCATTGGGCGGCGTGAGGTGGTAAGTGACTTACTTAAATCACACGGCATTCGCGTCACCTTCCAAGATGATTGGGCAGCATGCATGCGTTCTGAATCAGCCATTAACATGGTTGTGGGTCTTCTTACATGGGGCTTTGAGTTGGTTGAGCCAGACATCAAAGTGATTGTTGAGGCGCAACTATTTAAGCATCATGTCACCCAATCAGCACGCTTTAAACAAAAAGCGATGAATCCTGATTTGGTTATTCGCGATCTAGCCGAATTACAACTTCACGCCCCTGTGGTGCACTTACAATTTGGCGTGGGGCGGTATGAAGGTTTACAAACCATTGATAATCAAGGTGTTGCCAATGAATTTTTAATTTTATCCTATGCCGGTAATGATAAAATTTATGTGCCGGTTACCGCACTTCACCAAATTAGCCGCTACACTGGCAGCAACAGTGACCACGCCCCTTTACATAAGCTTGGCACGGACACTTGGCAAAAAGAACGCAAAAAAGCTGAAGAAAAAATCCACGATACCGCCATTGAATTACTCGAAATTTATGCCAAGCGTGAAGCGCAAAAAGGTGAGGCTTATCAAATCATTGAGCAAGACTATCTAGATTTTGCCGCAAGCTTTCCATTTGATGAAACCGAAGATCAATTAAAAGCCATTGAGGCGATTAAGCAAGATTTACAAGCGCCGCGCCCGATGGACCGCTTAATTTGTGGTGATGTTGGCTTTGGTAAAACAGAAGTGGCCATGCGTGCGGCTTTTTTAGCCGTACAAAATAACAAGCAAGTGTGTATTTTAGTTCCCACCACTTTGCTTGCCGGACAGCATTTTGAAAATTTTCAAGACCGCTTTGCTGAATTTCCAATCACCGTCGATTTTCTCTCACGCTTTCGCACCGCGAAAGAAACCAAGCAAGTATTAGAAAAGCTCGCGCAAGGTACAGTTGATATTGTTATCGGTACGCATAAGCTTTTCGCAAGCCCGATAACGTTTAAAAATTTAGGCTTGCTTATCATTGATGAAGAACATCGCTTTGGTGTCAAACAAAAAGAACATCTCAAAGCATTAAGGCTTAATGTGGATATTTTATCCATGACCGCAACCCCCATTCCACGCACACTTAACATGGCACTTGCGGGTATCAGGGATATCTCGATTATTGCCACCCCGCCGGCAAAACGCTTGGCAATTAAAACATTCTGGCAACAACGCCAAGATAACATTATTCGCGAAGCATTATTACGCGAGATTTTGCGCGGTGGGCAAGTGTTCTTTTTACATAATAATGTCCAAACCATCGCGCGCATCGCCGAAGACTTGCAAGCTTTGGTACCTGAAGCAAAAATTAGCGTGGCCCATGGTCAAATGCGTGAGCGCGAATTAGAAAAAATCATGTCAGACTTTTATCATCAGCGTTTTAATATCCTAGTTTGCACAACCATCATTGAAACCGGCATTGACATCCCAACAGCCAATACCATCATCATCGACCGTGCCGATACTTTTGGACTTGCCCAACTCCATCAATTGCGTGGGCGGGTAGGACGCTCGCATCATCAAGCTTACGCCTATCTTCTAACGCCTGATGAAAAACTACTGAACCGCGATGCCATCAAACGTTTAGAAGCTATTGTCTCCCTTGAAAATTTAGGTGCAGGCTTTATGCTTGCCACACATGATATGGAGATTCGAGGCACAGGTGAATTATTGGGTGAAGAGCAAAGCGGTAATATTCAGGCAGTAGGGTTTAGCTTATTCATGGAAATGCTTGATAAAGCTGTGAACGATTTAAAATCAGGCAAAACGCCAGAGCTTGCCGCACCCATACAAGACTCTGTACATATTGAGCTTAATGTAAGTGCTATTTTGCCTGAGCATTATATTGGTGATATCCACACTCGTTTAATCATGTATAAGCGCATCGCTAATGCCAAACATCAAACCCAATTACGTGACTTACAAATTGAAATGATTGACCGTTTTGGGTTATTGCCTGATGCCGCGAAAAACCTATTAGCCCTAACCGAATTAAAACTTTTGGCCATCAAAATAGGCGTGCTGAAAATTACAGCAACTCAGCAAAAAGGCCGTATTGAATTTAACCAAACACCTTTAATCAACCCAGCAACGCTGATTAAACTTATCCAACAGCAAAGTACCCTTTATCAACTAGACGGCCCTAGTTGTTTACGTTTTACACTGAACCAAACCGGTGCTTTAGCGAAGATAGCTGAGGTTAATTCGCTGCTTGAAATGCTAGGTCAGGAATAAAAATGTTTTTTATTTAGGAGTAAACAAAATGCCACATGTTGTAGAAAATGAAAATAATCTAAATGATAACGCTCGAGCTTGTTTAGAAAATATCTTACTTTCATTAGAACAAGTACCATCTCAGTTACAAGATATTCTATTCGAACATTTGTTTGTTATGTGTGTATGCGACTCAGTAGACAATGGTTCAAGTTGGCTTGAAGAGCAATTGCAGGAATTTTATACGCAATTACAGTTATTATTAAATAATGAAGCGTCATTAAATGTATTGATGCATCACCTAATCACTGTTCGTAATTGCTATACAATACGTAATTTATATTTATTAGGTACTGTGTTTTTTGGGAGCAGCATTCTTTATACTTTTTTCAAACAGCCATCATATAATCCTACGGAATTTATTGTTCCTACCTTTATATGTACAAACATATTAGCTATCTGCTATGCTGGCCTCAAAAAATCTAACGAAAATATTCGAACAGCAACTGAAGAAGCCTTACGCGCAGAAACCACAGAAAATGAGCCTTATCGTTTTTTTTCTAGACTAGTAATTCGCAAAGCCCCTCAAATAAACTCCAATAATTTGAACTTATTGCCTAGTCAATTCTATTAAATAAAGCTAATTAATCAGCTTTATTGTTTTTATTAAATGCCACAGGAATTATTTTTTTACCGTTAATAACATCACGTACATATCGCCTTATCAGCTGCTGATACTGCTCTTCATCATTGTAAGCTTTGGGGCGATAGACTGTTTTTTTGAGATAAGACTTATCAAATTCGTAGCCTAGATGGCTCATCATGCAATACAAAAGCTCGATGAATAATTTGTCATTTTCTTCTAACCACTTATCGGTGGTTTCAAATGAGTGGTGTTTTTCTTCTTCAGATAAACAGGCTAAATACGCTTGCCACGCCTGCTGAACTTTATCAACACCAGCAAATTCGATATCAATCATATTAAGTGCTCTGACATGTTCAAAAGAAACATGCGTGCCACGAGTAGCCATCAAAGTTTTGACGATATCTAAACGTTTGGCTCTGATTTCTTTGTATTTATCCAACCATTTTTGAATTTGTACCGAAATAATAGGCCCGGTTAAAATGGCCACGATGGTCAGCACATCCACAAGTTTCATAATTATTTAAACCTTGATCCTCACATAAAACAGGTTAAGCTAGCACAAAAAAAGTCATTAAGTAACGATGTTGATCAAAAAAATCTGCTTAACATCCACGTAGATAGTGTCACCATCATCAAATTTTCAGTTAAAGAGATAAATCCTAGCGGCACTTGGCTGTTACCCCCTACACACGCACATGATAATTCACGCTTATCGATATACACCGCTTTAATCACTGAAATACTGCCAATTAGTCCAATAATAAGTGCTATGGGTGCAGTGAAAAAAGTAGCGGTGTTTGAGAGCATGCCAATGCCTGCCAAAGTTTCAATAAATGGGTATAAATAGGCGTAAAAAATCCAGTGTTGAGCCAACAAATCATAGCCTAAAAATTGATGACTAAATGCTTCTAAATCGCGCAGTTTCATGACCCCCAATACACACATGCTTAATGCCACAAAAAAAACCATAAAGGCAATAAGAGTAAACCGTGGTTGCAGCATCATCAAAGAGCTTGCCATTAATAATGTGGTGCCAAAGATCGCTATGATTGGTTGATATGTTTTTGACTTTTCGTGAGTAACAGGCAAATTTAAAAAAGCTCGTAGCGCCTCATAACCCCCTATGCGTTTATTTTCAATGAAAATTTGGGGTGTGGTACCAACTTCATGTTGGCTTTTAAACTTATCTGCTTGTTCACGTGAGGTAAGTTTATGGTCTATTACTTTATAGCCTTGCCGCTTGAGCAAAGCGCGTGCTTTTAAACCAAACGGACAGATATGTTCTTGAGTTGCTAGGCGATAAAGATGAGCTTCTTGGGTCATATAAGTTCCTAACGATTCTTTTTTTAAGTGTAGTCTAGGTGTTAAAATTCACGCCTTAATTCATTATCGTCAAAATCATCCACGGCAATGGCATCTTGTCTGCCTGCCTCAGCAGCCATTAAATGCGCGGCTTGTGTTTCATTAAGAATGTTTTTTTCTTGGGCTTCAAGAATTTTATCTGCATAACTTAAAGCAGTTAGTTTTTTAGCTTTAATAGCGTTTATTAACAGCGCCTCAATTTCTTTTGTGGCCCAGGTATCAAGAAATGCCTGCTCCAACCGACCTATAGGGCAATTTGCTTGAGGCTCTTTGAAAACAAAACGAGTTAAACGATTACGTGTCTCATTAGGCGTGCTTAACATCTGCGCTAATTGTGCACCTAATTTATCAGAGGGCATCATACGCCGCCTGCCCCAAGGCATCAGCATTATACGTAAAACAATTCGCCCCCAAAGATAAGGAAAATTCGTTATGATACCCGCTAAAGCACTTTCACAGGACATAAGCAAATCTTGACAGCACCACTGCACGAGTGGCAAATCCTCTGGTGGTTCGCCATCATCATGATAGCGTTTAAGTACAGCAGATAATAAATAAAGCATGCTCAGCATATCGCCAAGCCGCCCTGATAATTTTTCTTTTCGTTTTAAATCGCCGCCTATAAGCGCCAAACAAAAATCCATTAAAAAGGCAAACTGGGTGGTATAACGGCTTAATAATTGATAGTAACGTTTCACTCGACTTGCTGGTGCTTTGATGCCATAACCATCGGTTAAACTTAACAACACAGACTGGGTGGCATTCGCAAAGTAAAACGCAACATACGACCATAACGACTCATCAAATTTGGCCACATCTTGTTTATCAAGGGCGTTCAATATGGGTTGTATGTATGGATGACAACGCATCACACCCTGCCCAAAAATAATAAGGCTGCGAGTAAGAATGTTAGCGCCTTCAACGGTGATGCTAATGGGCATATTTTGAAAACCTCGGCCTAAATAATTACGTGGCCCCAAACAAATGCCTTTACCACCATGGACATCCATCGCATCCAGGCACACTTGGCGAGCGCGCTCGGTGGTGTGATATTTTAAAATTGCGCCGGCTACCGCAGGCCGTGCACCATTATCAACGGCGGCAGCCGCAAAGCTTAGCGCCGCATCCATGATATACGTTTGACCGGCAATACGCGCAAGTGGTTCCTCGATACCTTCAAAGCTTGCAATGGGTTGTTTGAATTGTCGTCGAATTCGAGCATACGCACCGGTGCTAAGTGCGGCTGCCCGCGCCCCACCTACCGCACTTGAAGGCAGTGAAATAGCGCGCCCAGCACTCAAACATTCCATCAGCATGCGCCAGCCTTGGCCTATTTGATTCGGACCGCCGATGATAACATCGAGCGGCACAAATACTTCATGTCCATGAGTCGGGCCATTAAGAAACCCGGTATTTAAAGGAAAATGACGACGACCGTGATTGACGCCTGGCGTATTAGCCGGAATGAGCGCACAGGTAATACCCAAATCATGCCCTCGACCTAATAAATTATCTGGGTCGTAAAGCTTAAAGGCTAAACCAATCACCGTGGCCACCGGACAAAGCGTGATATAGCGCTTGCTCCACGTTAATCGCATGCCCAAAACTTCTTGATTATCGACGATTTGCCGACAAATTACGCCTGAATCGGTAATAGAAGCCGCATCAGAACCAGCTTGTGGGCTGGTTAGGGCAAAACAAGGAATATCCGTACCACAAGCCAAACGCGGTAGATAATAATCTTGCTGTGCTTTGGTGCCATAATGAAGCAGCAGTTCTGCCGGTCCTAATGAATTGGGTACTGAGATGGTGGTCGCGGCCGTAATTGAGCGGCCATATACCGTGGTTAAAATAATGGTTTGAGCCGTCGCTGAAAATTCAAGACCCCCATATTGTTTGGGAATGATCATGCCAAAAAAGCGCTGCTTTTTGATAAAATTCCAAATATTTTCTGGTAAATCAGTATGGTGATGGGTGATTTGCCAGTCATCGAGCAATCGGCATAATTCTTGCAGCGGCCCGTCAATAAAAGCTTGCTCGTCCGTACTAAGCACGTGGGTAGGTAAGTTTTGCAATTCTGTAAAATCAACTTTTCCTTTGAAAATATGCCCCTCCCAACTGACATCACCAGCTTCAAGCGCTTCTTTTTCAGTGGATGACATGCGTGGTCGCAAAGGCTTTAATTTTTTTAAAAGATAGGCTGATAGGTATTGCCTTAAAATAGGTACAGCCGCGAGCGCACATAATAAAGTGCCACCAATCAACAGAAGGTTTAGCCATAAAGCCGGCGTAAAAAATCGGTTAATAAGCCCTAACAATAACAAATTAGTAATTGCCCAAACCCCAATGGCCGCCTGGTTAATAGTCAGAAAAGCAAAGATACCAATGACCACGACCACACTTAAACTTACAAACATCTTAAACTCCTGTTATTGATGGTTAAAATCGCACCATCTTATGACTCGATTGTTTAACAGCAATTAACCCTAAGCTTAGGTAAAAAGCCCAAGATGCTAATAACACCCACCCTAACCATTTAAAGTGAATATCAAGTAGCACACAACTTAGCGTCAATATAATATGTAAAGTTGCTGACACCATTAAAAGACGAAAGGCCTGCAAATAGGTTAACTGATATTTCATGACGACTTTAGCAATCACTTGTACCATCAAAGCAAATGCCGCAATTAATAAAACATAAAACGTCCATAATATGGTTATCATGCCCGGATAAATAACGCCACCTATTAATATTTTCGGCAAAATTAAATGGCTATTATCAAGCCATTCCTGACCATTAAATAATTGATTTAACTCAGGTGAAAAGGTGTGAGTATTTACCTCTGCTGCCTGACCCGGGGTTGCTATACCCAATAAATTAGGCATGGGCAATTTGATACTGATTTGACGTTGGTTGATTAATACCACAAGATGCGGATATTTGTTATTAATGGTTGTAATTTTATTGGTGGTATCAACGATCCCAACCACTTGATTTAGATCATTTTTAATCAAATAAGGCATGGGCTTATCAAGTTTCACATGTCCTGCTTGGATTAATAACGTTGGAATACGCTCAAAGGGTTGAATGATTTTTTGCTGATAAAATGCATTAAGTTTAATCAGTGTTAATACCGATGCCGGTAAACACACCACGGCCAATAACACCAATAAATAGCCTAGAGCAAGTTTGCGCCAGCGTTTAACCACATCCACATACAAAGGCCGATGAAATAAGGCCAAATATAATGCTTGTAAGTAGCTATAGTGTGCTGCATCAACTAATTGTGTTTGTTGTGCTTTTTTCAAAGCCATCCTCCTAAACGATGCTCATGAACTGCATCATATAAATTGGCTTGTTGATAAGATAATTCCATCCACATTACCTCATTAATCAGCTGCTCAGCAGGTGTTTTCACCGTAAATGCTTGATTGGTTTTTAAGCTTCTCACATGCACAAGCTTTTCAGCACCCATATTATCAATCAACCCTGTTTGTACAGCAAAAGCATAAGGCGTGTTAGCTTTTAGACTCAGCTTTAAATGTTCAGGCCTGATGGCTAATATACAACGTTGTTTATTAATTTTCTCTATTTTATTAGGCAAGGGTAGCGCAAGACCTTCTTCACTTATAAAACATGTTGTCGCTAAATCAATGTCACCTTGCAGAATATTGAGTGGATGAATGCCCATAAATTTCGCCACAAAAAGTGT